>JANTFT010000003.1 GCA_024763275.1 Anaerolineales bacterium
AATTCCGGGGCGATGATCAGGATGAACAGGGCCTGCTCCAGGGAGACCTGGAAGTACAGCAGCCGGAGGCCGATCTGCACCGCGACCACTGCAGTGCTCAATGTGGCCAGCAGCTCGAGCACCAGGGCAGACAGAAAAGTCACCTGGAGCACCTTCATGGTGGTCTGGCGGTATTCGTCGCTGGTGGCGCGGATCTTTTCGGTCTGAGCCCGGGCCTGGTTGAAGAGTTTGAGAGTCTTCAATCCCTGCAGGCTGTCCAGGAACTGGGCTGCCAGTCTGCTGAGAACCCTGTACTGTCGGTCAGTGATTTTCCTGGCGCTGCTTCCGATCAGAAACATAAAATAGGGGATCAGGGGAGCGGTCACCAGCAGAACGGCTCCCGACAGCAGGTCTCTGGGAAAGACAAATATCAGGATGGAAAGCGGGATCAGTATGGAAAGCACCAGCTGCGGCAGATATTGGCTGAAATAAGCGTCCAATGCTTCCACTCCCTCCACTGCTGTGCTGCTGAGCTCACCGCTCTGTTCTCCCCGTGTAAAGGCTGGGCCGAGGGTTTCCAGCTTTTCCAGCAGCAGCCGCTGTACCCGGCTTTTCACCTGGACAGCGATGGTTTTAGCGCTGAGGCTGCTGCCCCAGGCCAGGATGCCCCGCAGAGTGAACGCCAGTAATATTCCACCCAGCAGCCGGGACACATCCCCCAGGCCGGCCCCGTTCAGGAATACCTGGCTGACAAGCTGGCTGAGATAGCGGGCCTGGAAGATGGTCAGCAGGCCGGAAAGAAACCCCAGCACTATGGTGAGAACCACCCAGGGACGGCTTTTTTGAGTCAGCTGCAGCAAACGCGGGTTTGGAAACATGGTTGGATCCTGATCAATACTTTCTAATGGTAACACACCCCTTTGCATGTGATCCCGGCGGTAATGGTCATCATATCCAGGCCGGGAGATCTGGTTTTCGTGCTATACTCTTTGCAGAATTAATTGACCCAACTTTGGAGGCAAAAGCATGCCCAAAAAGCCTATTTTTTTGATCTTCCTGGGACCTCCCATGTCCGGCAAAGGAACTCAGGCCGCCCGACTGTCCAGGCTGCTGGGCATCCCCCAGGTTTCCTCAGGGGATTTGTTCCGCGACAACATCAAGAACCAAACCTCGCTGGGCAGGGAAGCTAAAGCCTATATGGACCGGGGAGATCTGGTACCTGATGAGATCACCATCGGTATGGTGGCCGAGCGGCTCAGCCGTCCGGACTGCGCAGACGGCGCTCTGCTGGATGGTTTTCCGCGCACCATCCCTCAGGCCGAAGAGCTGGACCGCATCCTGGAAGAGCTGGGAGCTTCCCTGAGTGGAGTGCTGGCGGTGAACGTGCCGGAGGAAGTACTGGTGGAGCGGGCCAGCGGGCGGCGCATCTGCCCGGTCTGCGGCAGAACCTACCATCTAACTTTCAATCCGCCTGAACAGGGGAGCATTTGTGATGTGGATGGGGGAGAGCTATACCAGCGAGATGATGACCTGCCAGAGACCGTCCGCCAGCGCCTGGCGGTTTACCAGGAGCAGACCAGCCCGCTGGTTTCCTTCTATCGGGACCGGGGCCTTCTGCGGGAGATCAACGGCGACCAGCCCATTGACGATGTGGCTAAGGATATTTCCGGAGTTGTGATGAGTTTGTAAGTTAAGAGCAAATGAAAAAGAGGCTGGTCCACATGAACCAGCCTCTTTTTGATTCAGTAGTGCAGGTCTGAACTGTCCGGGCTGAGCCGTTTCCGGAAGATCCAGTAGGTCCAGCCCTGATAAGCGACCACAATGGGCACAAAGATCGCAGCCACGATGGTGATGATCTTTAAGGTGTAGGGGCTGGAGGATGCATTGTAGATGGTCAGGCTATTGGCCGGGTCCAGAGTGGAGATCATCAGCCGGGGGAATAAGCCAGAGAAGACCATTACAGTTGCCAGGACGATCACCAGCCCACCGCTCAGGAAGGTCAGTCCTTCCCTGCCCATCCGCAGGAACAGACCGTAGGCCAGCAGGGCAACGGCGGCCAGTATGGCAGGAATCAGCCCATCCCAGCCGGGGTTGTTGAGGATATCTGTCGCCAGGTAGGTCCAGGCCAGGAAGGCGACCGTCAGGATAACGGCGGCAATCCACAGTTTCCCGGAGAGGGCTTTAACCCGCTCCTGGATTTCCCCTTTCAGCTTGATGGCCAGGAAGCTGGCGCCGTGAGTGATAAACAGGCTCAGGAACACCACACCGCCGAACATGGCGTAGGGATTCAACAAAGGGATCAGCCCGCCGTAATAATTGAAATCCGCTTCGATGGCCACACCTTGCATCAGATTAGCGACAGTGACACCCCAGAGGAAAGCTGGAATCAAGCTGCCGTAGTAGACGGCCCAGTCCCAGGTTTCCCGCCATTTAGGGTTGTCCCGCTTGCTGCGGAACTCAAAGGCGACTCCGCGGATGATCAGCCCAGCCAGCATGAATACCAGGGCCACATAGAAGCCGCTGAAGAGGGTGGCGTACATGTGGGGAAACGCCGCGAACATGGCCCCTCCGGCAGTGATCATCCAGACCTCATTGCCGTCCCAGACCGGGCCGATGGTGTTGATCACCGCCCGGCGTTCCCGGTCTGTCTTGGCGACAAAAGGCAGCAGGATGCCCACACCGTAATCAAATCCCTCCAGGAAGAAGAATCCGCTGAACAGGACAGTCAGCAAAATAAACCAGAGTGTATTGAGATCCATGTTTACTCTCCTTTTCCTTCAGAGATTGCGGGGTCGCTCTTGCCGTATTTCAGCATCAAAGCCACTCCCACAACGCCCAGGACAGTGTAGAGAACCACGAAAGCGACCAGGGAGAATACAATGCTGCCCGGTGTGATGGCGGGAGAAACAGCGTCTTCGATCTTCTGTAAGCCGTGGACGATCCAGGGCCAGCGGCCGGTTTCAGCGATCAGCCAGCCGGCTGTAATAGCTATTGTTGGAAACAGGCCAGCGGGAATCATAATCTTGAGGAACCATTTTAGGTCTGTGAGCCTGTCCTTCCAGGACCACCACACTGCCAATCCCGCTAACAGGACCATCAGCAGCCCGAGGCCAATCATCGTTCGGGAAGACCAGTAGCTGAGGGTAACCGGGGGTATGTAGTCTCCCGGGCCGTATTTGGCCACCTCTTCAGCCTGCAGGTCGATCAGACCTTTGAACTCGGAGGTCAGGTTGTTGAACAGCATCAGGGATAGGAATTTCGGGACCTTGACGTCAAAGGTGTTCTCCTGTTTTTCCTGGTTGACAATGGCGATTACCGAGAAGGAAGCGGGAGCTTCTGTCTCCCAGTGGCCTTCCATGGCAGCTATTTTAAGCGGCTGGGATTTGGCCAGGAACTGGCCTTGAGCATGTCCGATCGACCCTACCAGGATCGACCCTACCAGGGCAAAAACGGCAGCCCATTTGAATGAGCGTTTGAAGAACTCATTGTTCTCTGATTGATCCCTTAACAAATGCCAGGCGCTAAAGGCCATGATGATGAAGCCGGCGGTGGTAATTCCTGCCGTGACGACATGGGGAAATTGATGCCAGACATTGGGGTTGCTGACCAGGGCTCCGAAATCGGTCATTTCCGCCCGCCCGTTGCGGATTGCGTAGCCAACCGGGTTCTGCATAAAGGAGTTGGCGATCAGGATCCACAGGGAGGACAGGTTAGAGCCGATGGCGACCATCCAGGCAACCGCGGCGTGGGCTCCTTTGGACAGTTTGTCCCAGCCGAAGATCCAGACCCCAATAAAAGTGGATTCCAGGAAGAAGGCCATCAACCCTTCAATAGCCAGAGGCGCGCCGAAGATGTCTCCCATGAAGCGGGCATATTCAGACCAGTTCAGCCCGAAATGGAATTCCTGGACAATGCCGGTGACCACGCCGATGGCGAAGTTGATCAGGAAGATCTTGCCCCAGAATTTGACCATCTTCTTGTAAATCTCATCCCCGCTGGTCACATACTTGGTTTCCAGGATGGCCAGGAAGACTGACAGTCCCAGGGTGACCGGCACGAAGAAGAAATGGAAGATGGTGGTTGCGGCAAATTGCCACCTGGATAGTATTACAGGATCCATAAGCACCTCACTTGTTGAAAAAGAACGTTATTGATGATTGCTTACCTCAATTGTACATCTGTTCCCGGATCTGGAATCAGATCGCCTGCCAGTACTTGAAAGCTGCTCGCTGCCAGAGATCCTTCGACCAGAGCCCGGAGATCGATCCAGCAGCCGCCCTCTACCGGGCATCCCGGGGCCAGATCACAGGCCTGCCCTTCCTCCCGGGCATTCTGAGAGGATGATCGGCCCCTCCCTGGCATTAATGATCTCCAGCAGGCTGATATCCGCAGGGGAGTGGGCCAGCCGGATGCCCCCGTTCCTCCCTGGATAGGTGTTGAGCAGCTTGCGATTTTCCAGTCGGGAGATGGTCTGCAGGGAAAGGGATCTTGGGAGCTGCATCGTTTGATAGATCTCTGGACTGGGGATGATCTCTGCCTGTGCCTTTTCGGTAAACTTTTAAGGAATGATATCACGTATCACCAGGCGCAGATGGTCGAAATTCATTATCAGGGGAGGAATGACCGGTCCCGGGCTGGGGGCTTTTTCCCATAAAAGAGGTCGTCCAGGAGCAGTGCGGCCCGGCGGAACACGCCGGAGCGGCGGATGCCCCAGCGCACCAGATTGTGAGCCCAATTGTCGGGATGGGAGTAGGGGCAGACCGCCATGCATTTTCCGCAGTCCGTGCCCACAATGGTCCAGTAATGGTAGCAGCTTTCCGGTTTGATCTTCCAGCGCAGCACGCCGTTGTCGATCTGACGCTCTCCCTGGGGAATGGATTGGCTGGGACAGTTCTGGGCGCATTTCTTACAGATCCGGCAGAAATCCAGGACGCTCTCATCCGGCCGGTAGGTATCTGCGATCAGCGGCAGATCAGTGGTAACCACTCCTATTCGCACCCGGGGACCCTGGCGGGGAGTCAGCAGCAGGCCCATGCGGCCGATCTCGCCCAGGCCCGCGGATCTGGCCACCAGGGGAGCGATCACCCGGTAGTTGCCGTCTATGTGGGCTCTGGCAGGATAACCGAGCTCGCGGATCGCGGCTGCCAGCTGGACCGCCACCCGGGCAGCTTCCACGTACTGTTTCCCTGATTCCATGGTGAGGGGAGGGTAGGGTGCCGCCCTGACCATCGTGGGGTTCATCTCAACAGTAAAAGCGATCCCGAAGCGGTGGCTGAGGTTTATCGCTTCCCCGTATGTTCCGCTCCCCCGCCCGATATGAGAATATATGTGGGCTGGCTGAAGAATGGCGATCCCGCAGTCCAGAGCGCCGTAATAGCGGGCCAGTTTCTTAACAGTCTGGGTGAAGTCCTGGGGAGATCCCTGGGTCTGATCCAGGGCCAGGGGCCCATCCACTGCCTCACGGAGCGCCTCTGTGAGAGCAAAGCTAGCCGCTGTGGCTGCGCTGTGCAACGGATCCGTAAGACGAGCGCCCGGGTCCAGCAGACCGGGCTGCCTTCTGGATGTGTCATCGATTTTCTGATACTCCGGATGAGTCTGGTAGTACTGACGGTAGGTCTCTGTCCCGGGTTCCAGCCGGGCCCGGGCAAAGATAATGTCCCTTTCGTCAACCTGGTTGGCAGGTTCACCCCTTTCAGGCGTTGCTCGGCCAAGCGGCAGGAAAAGAAACAGAATACTGGCAGCCAGGATGCCCAGCAGACTGACCAGGACAATCTTCTCCCCGTTCTGATCCAGCAGGGTGGACAGCAGGATCAGGCCGCCGGCCGCAGTCCCTGCCATGGTCCCCATCCCGGCAGCCCTGTATTCCCGTTCAAAAAGCGAGAGGACGGCAAAAGCCAGACCGGCACAGAAAACCAGCCCGGCAAGAAAAAGGAGCAGGTTGAAGGAGGTCAGGATCATAGGTCATTCCTTATAACTGGATAGGATGCGCTTGAACACCCCTATTATAGAGGATATTGATCTATCTTAGGAATTGCTCCCTGCCCCCGGAACCGGTCTCCTGCTGGGTTTCTTCCCGCAGTTCACTCCTTCAGGATAGTGGTCATTTTCTGTTGACGATATCTCACGTTCGTGCTATATTTATTCAGTGGAACTGGCTTTATCCAGTTTTAAGAGCAGAACGTACGTTTTTGAGCAATTTTTTGTTTAGAACGAGGGGGAACGCCCTGCTGAGTTGATACCATTTAGTACGAAGGAGATTTTTTATGGCAGAGCGTGAAACCGGTACTGTGAAGTGGTTTAACGCAGGAAAAGGCTATGGATTTATTGAGCGCGATAATGGCGAAGGCGACGTCTTTGTGCATTACAGCGCGATCAATGGATCCGGATTCAAGACGCTTGACGAAGGTCAGCGGGTTGAATTTGATGTTGTTGAAAGCGACAAGGGACCTCAGGCCCAGGATGTCAATGCCATGGGCGAGAGCGTCACTTCTTTCAGCACTGAGCCGGAAGACAGCGATGATGCGTTCAGCGATGATTCCGCCAGCGTATTTTAATTAACCCATCTTTGACAGTCCAAAGGGCAGCGAGAGATCGCTGTCCTTTTTGTTTAATGGAGGGATATCCCCTTACAATAAAGGTGGAGGTGATTTATGGATTGGTTGAAGGATTCCCTGTTGGTCGATACCCACGGCAAAGGTCTCTATCCTCTCACCCCGCAAATCAGCGGCCTGCTGGAGAGCTGGACAGTTCGGGAAGGTATGGTCTATTTGTTCATCCCGCACAGCAGCGCTTCTTTGATCATCAATGAAAGTTATGACCCTACCGCCAGGCAGGATCTGGAAGCTTTTTTTGAGCACCTTGTTCCGGAAGGCGAAGACTGGTACCGGCATACCCTGGAAGGCAGGGATGATTCTCCCTCTCATATGCGGGCGATTCTGACAGCGACCAGCTTAAGCATCCCGGTGGATGAGGGAAAGCTGTCCCTGGGGACCTGGCAGGGTGTTTACTTGTTTGAGCATCGGGTCCGGGCACACCGCAGAAAGGTGCTGATCCGCTGCTTAAATACCGCTTGAGGGCATCATGAAAGACCATCGGCTTCGGCTCAGCTCTGTTTTCCTAACCATCCTGCTGCTTCCCGTATTGGCAGGCTGCAGACCTGAGCCTCCTGGTTGGCTGGAGCCGCTGCCCACGCCGACCAGCTCCGTTTACAGCTCGGCTGGGGACCTGTTCAGCGTTTATTTCACAGCTCCATCCAACGGTGAATTCCGGGGAGGACCGGATCGTTATCTGGCAGATGCAATAGATCATTCGCGGAGCCGGGTTGATGCGGCTCTCTATGACCTGAATCTCTGGTCCATTCGCAATGCGCTGATTCGGGCCTACCAGCGCGGCGTTCAGGTCCGTTTGGTCGTGGAAAGTGATTCCCTCGACCGGCCGGAGATCCAGGAACTGATTGGGTCTGGTATAGCGGTAGTGTCTGACCAGGCTGAAAGCTTGATGCATAACAAATTCATAGTCATTGATGGGAGTGAAGTCTGGACCGGATCGATGAACCTGACAGTTAACGGTGCTTACCGGCACTTGAACAACCTGGTGCGGGTCCGTTCATCCCACCTGGCTGAAAATTACACGACCGAATTCGAGGAAATGTTCCTGGAGGGTTTTTTCGGGGAGAATACCCTGGCGAACACACCCTATCCTGAATTGAGTCTTGACGGCATCCAGATCGAGACCTACTTCTCGCCCGATGATGATACAGAAGAGCGGATCATCGAACTGATCCTGGATGCTGAGGAGTCGATCGATTTTCTATATTATTCATTTACCTCTGACGCTGTCGCCGAGGCGCTGATCATTCAATCCGAACGGGGTGTCAGGGTCCGGGGAGTGGTGGACGCTTACCAGGAGCGGACTGGTTTAGGTGGGGAATACCAGCATCTGCGGGAAGCCGGTGTGGCAGTCTATCTGGATGCCTATCCCGAGAAGCTGCACCACAAAGTGATGATCATCGATGACCGGATCGTGATCACCGGCTCCTACAACCTGACCCGCAGCGCCAGTCAGGAGAATGATGAGAACACCCTGATCGTCCATGATGAAGAGTTTGCGCGGGTCTTTTCAGGTGAATTTGAATGGATTTTCAGTGATGCCGTTTCCCATTAGCAATTCGGGGGCAGATCGGGTTCATCAGCGGGGGGTTGTCATGTATAATAAAAAGACCTGGACTTGTGCTGCCGATTAGAGGGATATTGAAAATGACCGAAGAAAGATTTGCGACAACCCGTGAGTGGAAGAGATTGGTCGAGGAGTTCCAGAAAAAGAGCGATCGGGCAGTGGCTATTCTGGGAACGACCTATCTGAACACCCATCTGGCTCATTTGATCGAGAGTTTTATCATCGATGATGAAAAGATAGCCAAAATGCTGCTGGGGGAGGAGAACCCGCTGGGGAGTTTTGAGGCCCGCATTAAAGCAGCTTATGGGTTTGGGTTGATCAGCCGGACTGAGTACCACGACCTGGTGCTTATCTGGCATATTCGGAACCGTTTTATCCGTGATATGGGTGAAGGTAGTTTTAATGAGCTGGACATCCAGAATCTGTGCAAACGGCTGAAGATCCCGGACGAGGTGATCCTGCAAGAGGAAAATCCCTCTCCGCGCCGGCTGTTTGTGTTCGGAACGGCCATCCTTGCCCAGCAGCTGATGTACCGGGCTAATGAAGCCTATAAGGAAAAACGAGAGCCGCGGGAAAATTTCATCCTGGTGAATATCGAATAAATCACGCCGTATTGCTGGAGGGGGATATTCCATCAAAACCGGAAAGGGGGTCTTTCAATGCCGGTGATCTGGATTTGCATCGCTTTTGCCGCAGGCATCCTCAGTGCTGACCAGCTGGGCTGGGGAGTTGGTGCCTGGGTGGAGATTCTTGCTGCAGCCTGCCTGGGAGCGGCGGGTTATCTATATCTTTACCGGAAAGGCGGTCCGGATCCTCGATCCTGGCTGCGCTGGCTGATTCCAGTCCTGTTGATCTCTTTTCCCCTGGGAGCCTTTCGCTATCAGCTTTCCCTCCCCGATTTTGAGGATCCGCAGTTTATCACGCAGTTTATCGGCGAATCCTATTCAGCAGAGCTTACCGGAGTGGTGGTCGGTTTCCCGGACGAACGCGATCAGTATCAGAACCTGCGGGTTCGAGTAAGTTCGCTCGACCCACGCGGTGAGGGTGTTGATCAACCTGCCCGGGGATTGATCCTGGCCCGGGTTCCGGCTGAGGAATCTGTTTCTTATGGGGATGAAATTCTCCTGACTGGCTATCTGGGGCTGCCCCCGGAAGAGGAGGACTTTAATTACCGGGAATACCTGGCCCGCCAGGGCATCTATGCCTACATGTCAAAAGCAGAAATGGAATTACTGGGAGAGCATCAGGGGAATGCTTTCCTGCAGGTGATTTATAATCTCAGGGCAGAGGCCTTGATAAGGATCTATACCCTGTGGCCGGACCCAGAAGCCAGCCTGCTGGCTGGTATCCTGCTGGGGGTTGAAAGCGGAATTTCCGATCAGGTCCAGAGTGCTTTCCGGGAGACGGGAACCACTCACATCATTGCCATTTCTGGATTCAACATCACCATTGTAGCTGGTTTGTTTGCGCGCTTCTTCAGCCGCTTGCTGAACCGACGCCAGGGGGCACTGGCTGCGGTGCTGGGCATTGGCCTGTACACCCTGCTGGTCGGGGGGGATCCTGCAGTGGTCCGGGCCGCGGTGATGGGAGGGCTGTCAATTTTCGCTCATCAGATCGGCCGCCGGCAGCATGGTTTGAATGCCGCCGCCCTGGCAAGTCTGATCATGATCCTCTGCAAACCTCCCTTGCTGTGGGATATCTCCTTTCAGTTGTCTCTGGCGGCGACGCTGGGATTGATATTGTACGCAGATCCCCTGGCAGGCTGGTTTTTAGGTTTTTCTTCACGCTTCTTACCCCTGGCAGTTGCTGAAAGGATCACCCGGCCGGTCAGTGAATATCTGCTCTTTACTCTGGCGGCCCAGCTGACCACTCTCCCGGTGATGGTCTATCATTTTAAAAGCTTTTCATTGAGCGCGTTGCTGGCCAACCCGGCCATCCTGCCGGTCCAGCCCCCGATCATGATCCTGGGGGGTCTGGCCTTGATGCTTGGCGTGATCTGGCTGCCATTGGGGAGGGCTGCAGCTCCGCTGGTCTATCCCTGTGTTCTTTACACCATCCGGGCCGTGGAATGGATCAGCAGGTTTCCGCTGCGGATGGCCCGGGTCGGTGAGATCGGCCTGGTCTGGATCGCCGGCTTTTATCTCTTGCTGGCGCTCCTCACTTTTGGGAAGGCTTTGCTGATTCCGCTGGCGGGTTACTTGAAGCCGGCCAGCGCCGCGGCTGGTTTGGCTCTGGCCGGGCTGCTGGTCTGGCGAGGGTTTTTCTCAGCCCCGGATGGCAGGCTGCATCTGATCTTGTTGGATGTGGGGACGGGCAGCGCGGTTTACCTGGAGAGCCCTTCCGGCCAGAAATTGCTGATCAATGGAGGCCCCAGCACCAGGCTGCTTTCCGATCAATTGGGACGACGCTTACCACCTTTTCAGCGAGAGCTGGACCTGGTCCTGGTCGCGTCTCCTCGACCAGAGGACCTGGATGCTTTGGCAGGCGTTCTGCCCCGCTTCCAGCCTGAGAGCGTGATCTGGTTAGGAGATCCCAGCCTGTGTTGGGAAGCTGAGAACCTGCGCTCCACGCTGCAGGATTTGGAGATTCCGCTTCGTTATGGGGAAAAAGGAGAAACCCTGGTTTTTAGCGATGGGCTGCAGGTGAAGATCCTTTCTGTGAACCAGCGGGGAGGAATACTGTTAGTCCAGTATGGCAGCTTCAGGGCGCTGTTTCCCTTTGGGCTCAGCGAGGAGGACCGCCAGGAAACCCGCCAGGGTCGCGATTTGGGGGAGATCAGCGTTTACTATCTGGCAGATAACGGTTCTCAATCCAGCAACCCGTCCGAATGGGTGGACAACCTGCACCCCGAGCTGCTGCTGCTGAGCGTGGGCGTAAGTGACAGCCGGGGCTTGCCGGACCGGGGTTTGATCGCCAGCCTGGGAGGATATTCCCTGTTGAGAACTGACCAGCATGGCACCATCCACCTGATCACGGATGGGGAGAGGCTCTGGATCCGGGTAGATTCCCTGGATGGATTATGATACAAAAGGAATATGAAAACCATCTACCTCTCCCCACATCTCGATGACGCTGTTTACTCTTGTGGAGGATTGATCTGGGAGCAAAGCCAGCAGGGGCGCAAGGTGGAGATCTGGACGATCTTCGCTGGAGATCCGCCCGGGGAGCCCCTGACTGGTCTGGCGGAGGAACTGCACCAGAAATGGGAACTGGGCAGGGACGCTGTCAAGATCCGCAGGCAGGAGGATCGGGAAGCCTGCCAGATTCTGGACGCTGCTCAGCGTCATTTCTATTATCAGGACTGCATCTACCGGACAGCTCCTGCCGGGGAAGCGTATTACCAGACAGAAGAGGATTTGTTTGCGGGAATGGACCCCAGGGAAACAGAATTGATTGATGATTTATCCGCCCGCCTGGCTGAAGAGCTGCCGAGGGGTGTGGAGATCGTTGTCCCGCTGGGCATCGGCAATCATGTGGATCACGAAATTACCCGTAAAGCTGCTTCCCGGCTGAACAGACACCTGCTGTATTATGCCGATTTTCCCTATGCCCGAGAGGGAGAAGGCGAAAATATCCTCCGCTTTCTGAAAGATTCTCTGGAGTGGCAGCCGTTGAGATTTCCCGTCACTGAGCCGGGGCTGGAACAATGGACCAGGGCAGCATTGCAGTATGGATCCCAGTTTTCCACTTTCTGGGCGGATGAGGCCCAGCTGTCGGCTGAGATTCGGGAATTCTCAGGATTTTTAGAGGGGATGACCCTCTGGAACGCCCTGGAAGCCTGAATTCTCCCGCAGGGTATAGTTGCCTTGCAGACTGGGATTTCCTGTGATAGAATTAGCGCACTTTTCAAAAGGCAGGGCTTTTCGGGGTTATTAACCTTTGATAAAAGCTCTTTTTATTATTAAAAAAGGGTACCTAGAAAGCACAGGTAAATCAATATGGCGTCATCACTGTTGACCCAGGAAGGGTATGATAAACTACAGAAGGAATTGGATTACCTTCGCTCAGAACGCCGGCAGGAAGTTGCTGACCGTTTGCGGGAAGCGCTCGATGGCAGTCCTCTGGGAGTGGATGCTGATGTCGAAGTGGAAGCAGCTAAGAACGCTCAGGCTTTTGTGGAAGGGCGCATTGCCTACTTGAAGAGCATCCTGGCCCAGGCGGAGATCGTAGACGATATCTCGAAAACCGATGTCGTGCAGATTGGCACCAAGGTGACCATTGAAACTGCTGAGAAAGAGAAGGAAACCTATATCGTGGTTGGTCGGGCGGAGTCCGACCCTATCGAGGGTAAGATATCCTATGAGTCTCCGCTGGGAAGTGCCCTCATGGGACATTCCAAAGGCGATGAAGTGGAAGTCCTCGCGCCGGACGGTGTTTTTAAGGTGAAAATCCTGAAAATCGGCTGAAGGCCGACACCGCAGATCTCCCCCGTGCGCAGCAGTTCCGCACGGGGTTTTTTAATATCAAGGATGAAGTTATGGCTGATTATACAAATCTGGAAAAAGTCCGCCTGGAAAAGCTGAACCGATTGCGGGAACAGGGGATCGAGGCCTATCCCAGACGGGTAGAGCGAACCCATTCTATCCAGGAAGCTGTTGAGGCTTTCCTGGCACAGGAAGAGGATCCCGAAGCCCCGGAGATCCAGGCAGTCCTGGCGGGCCGGATCCGTTCCGTACGGCCGATGGGCAAGGTGATTTTCGCCCATATTGAAGATGGCTCTGGAAGGATCCAGCTTTTTTTCCGCGCCAACGACATCGGTGTGGAACAGCTGGACTTTTTCAACCAGTATTTTGATCTGGGCGATTTTATCCAGGCCAGCGGAAAGATCTTCCGCACCAGAAGTGGGGAGATCTCCCTGGCTGTTTCCTCCTACAGGATGCTTGCTAAAGCCATTACCCCCCTCCCGGCAGCCAAGGAAAGTGTGGTGGACGGTGAGGTTGTTTCACATGCTACCCTGTCTGATCCTGAAACCCGCTACCGCCAGCGTTATGCTGATCTGGCAGTCAATCCGGACGTGCGGAGGATATTCCAGCTGCGTTTTAATACTATCCGGTCAATCCGGCATTTCATGGATTCCAGGGGATTCCTGGAGGTGGAAACGCCCATCCTGCAGCCGATCTACGGAGGAGCGGCTGCCCAGCCCTTCACCACCTATCACAACCAGCTCAAGCAGGAGTTATACCTGCGGATATCCTTTGAGCTCTATCTGAAGAGACTGCTGGTGGGCGGATTTGACAAAGTCTATGAGATTGGCCGGGATTTCCGGAATGAAGGCGTGTCTTATAAGCACAATCCGGAATTCACCCAGATGGAGTTCTACTGGGCCTATGCTGATTACCGGGCGGTGATGGATTTTACTGAAGAGATGCTGGCCTACGTTGTGGAGGAAGTGTTAGGCGAGAAACGCTTTACCTACAAGGGACAGGAAATCCGCCTGGACCAACCCTGGGCGAGAATTGAACTGCGCCAGGGGTTGATTGATGAGACCGGCATCGACATTCAGGAACACCTCACAGCTGAAGAGCTGGCAGCGGCAATGAAGGATTTGGATATGGAGGTGGACCCCGGGGCCTCCCGCGGTAAATTGATTGATGATATGCTGGGGCATTATCTGGAGCCGACCTTTATCCAGCCCACATTTGTTTACGACTATCCGCGTGAGATCTCCCCTCTGGCGAAAACCAAACCTGATGATCCTGACACCGTCGAGCGTTTTGAAGGATTTATGGGCGGTATGGAGCTGTGTAATGCTTTCACAGAGATCAACGATCCCCTGGACCAGGAGGAACGCTTCCTGGAAATGGGCCGCTCCTATTCCAGCGAGGAGGATGAGCACCATCCCCTGGATGAGGATTATCTGCGGGCGATGCGCTACGGCATGCCGCCGAACGGGGGATTTGGGATGGGCGTGGACCGGCTGGTGATGCTTTTAGCGGACCAGCCCACCATCCGGGAAGTACTGCTCTTTCCCCATCTGCGGGAAAGTGGAGAGTAAGACCTAAAAGGTCCCTGCTTCTGTCAGGGACCTTTTAGTATAGATCTATCCCAGCGGCCACAGCAGAGGGAGCAGCAGGATGGTCAGGGTCATGCAGATCAGGATCAGCGGTATACCCACCCGGAAATAATCCTTAAAACGGTAGCTGCCAGAACCCATCACCAGGGTGTTTACAGGAGATGCTACTGGAGAGGCGAATGCTGTTGAAGCCGCCAGCGCGACCAGCATCAGGAACGCTTGCGGTTGATAGCCCAATTTCACAGCCAGGGAGAAAGCCACCGGAGCGATCAGCACCGCAGTGGCGGTGTTGGATATTATCTGGGTGAACAGCGAGGTGATCAGGAAAAGAGCAGCCATAATAGGAATGTTTCCCCAGCTTCCTAATGTGGCTGCCATCCAGTCTGAACCAATCTGCACCAGGCCCACCTTTTCCAACGCAGTGGTCATGGGCAGCATGCCTGCAATCAGGATGATGCTTTTCCAATCGACACTGTTATAGGCTTGCCCCATATTCAGGCAGCCGCTGACGACCATTAGAAAAGCAGCGATCAGGGTAGTCGTGGCCAGAGGGAGCCAGCCTGCCAGCAAGCTTATCAGCATGGCTACCAGGATCATTCCCGCGAGGATCATTTTTGAGTGGGGAGGTGTGCCCTTGAGCTCTTCGGGCTGTCCCATCACCACAAAATCACGGCGCTGGGTGGTCAACGACTGGATGTTTTTCCAGGGACCCTGGACAAAAAGGATGTCGCCAAATTGCAGAGGGGTGTCCTTGAGAGACAGGCTGTTTTCGATACCAGGACGGTTGATGCCTAATACGGTCAGCTGGTACAGGCTCCCGAAGCGGGTTGCAACCAGTGTCTTGCCGATCAGCCGGGATCGGGGAGGAAGCAGAATTTCGGCTACACCGACCTCGTTATTCACCAGGGACTTCTGGTCAGCGGCCCGGGCAGGCTGTACCGCCAATCCCAGGATGGCTGCGGCGTGACCGATGTCATTCAGATCGCCCTGGCAGATCAGCAGATCGTCCGCTTGAAGCTCATCCGAGGGTGACAACTTGGTTCCTGTTGATGGCTCAATCCCGAGCAGGGGGATCTCGGGCAGCCTTGCTCCCCCTCTGGCTTCTGCCCTCCGTAAGATTTCCAGGACTGTTACGCCATACTCGTTCCGCAAACCGCTTTGCAGCAAACTTTTCCCTATCAGGGGAGATCCTCGCCTGACCCGCAGTCGGTAGAGATTCTCCTTGAGCTTGTAGACTTTCATCAATTCCTCAGGGGATTCAACCCGCTGCAGCTGGGTGCTGCTCTGATGGTCAGGAAGCAGCCGGCGACCGCCGACTGCCAGATAAATAATGCCAGCTGTTAGGAGGGTCAGGCCGATAGGCGTGAAATCGAAAAAACCAAACGCCTGGTAGCCATTTTCAAATAACAGATCACTGACCACAATATTAGGGGGTGTACCGATCAGAGTCATCGCTCCTCCCAGCAGTGACCCGAAGGAGAGCGGAATTAACAGTCTGGAGGGATTGATATTCTTTTTGCGGCTGATGCTGATGATTGCCGGAGCCATGACCGCCACCGTGCCTGTATCGCTGATGAAGCCGGACAGCAATGCGACCGTTCCCATGATCATCACCAGCAGCCGGAGCTGGCTGTTGCCTGCAAAGCGAATGATCTGCCTGCTGATGGTGTCCGCCAACCCGGTCTCCATCACGGCACCCCCAACAATGAACAAAGCAGCGATGGTGATCACGATCGGGCTCGAAAAACCAGCCAGGGCCTCTTCCAGGGGAAGGATCCCGGAGACCAGCAAACCGATCACCACACCCAGGGCCACGAGGTCTACTGGCAGCCATTCGGTCACGAACAGCACAATTGCACCTGACAATAATCCCAGCGTTACCAAGACTTCTATATCAGCCATCAGAAGTTCCCTGACTATCAGTCATATCTGCCTCAGTGTACCAGAAGAAACCTCTTCCAGGTACAGGCTAAAAGGGATCCTACCCGAGGGACTGCCCCTGACTTTCCTCAGTTCTGGATAACTTTGTGGATAAAGTGCCTTTTAATGTGGAAAAACCCTTTAATTTGGGGATAAGTGGTGAGTCAGCGAAGAATCAGCCCCATTCCGATGTGGAAAAGCAGGGCAACAAAGATGCTGCCTCCCCAGAGGATGTAGGTCAAGCCCCTGTTCTCTGGATTTCTGTAGAGGAAAAGACCCAGCACAAGATTGGCCAGGTAGGCGGTGGTATTGATGATTGGCAGGAGGATCAATTGAACGCTTTGCAGGGGTGCGTGAGGAACACCTGTAGTTGTGAAACCAAGGGAAACGGTTTCCCGGGAGGGGATTGTCAGCAGGGTCCAGACCAAGAGAGTGATGTTCAGAAACCCTCCAGCCAGGATCAGCCCCAGAATCAGCCGGTCTCCAATAATCTCAGATACCACCAGGGCAGGCCGGACGGATTCCGCCTGCAGGGGAGCCAGGGAGCCCAACTCTATCAGCTGGTGATAGGAGGAGATGAACTCATCCGGGTTCGCTGGTGAAATGGCGTAATAGCGCTGACCAGCTGCGATGACAACCAGATTTCTTAAACTTGATGCCAGGAATTCCACCTCCGGACCTCGCTGAAAGCGTCTGATCCCGATGACAGAGCCGGGCCAGTGCAGGGCAGGTGGCTGGGGTGGGACTTCCAGGTCTTCCACCCGGTGAACCCATTTGATCTGGTCCATGGGCAGTATCTCTAACCGCCAGCCCCAACCCAGCGAGATTCCTCCTCTCTCCAGCTCATAGGTAGAGCGATGCAATCCGTAGAGCCGATAGAACAGGTATGGTACGCTAACGAGAAAAAGGACGATCAGGGTCAGATAAGGCAGCAGCTGGGGGGTTACCTGCGCTGTGCTAACTCCCCAGATACCCCAGGCACCCGCGGCGGAAAGGAGAGCCATCAACAGGATGTGAACGACAGTTCCGGTTCGTTTGGGAGGATAAAAAACCCTGCTCTCTTCCATATTTCCCTTTTATACCACAGCACCTGTCAGCAGGTTCCTGACCCAGAACTCAAATCCAGCTTGATATCTATTTCACAAAGTTCATACTACAAAAAAAATCCTATCTAGGATATGATATGGGTAATATCTCAATCAGGGGGAATATTCCAAGTACAATGTGTGTCAAGTTCAATTAGGAAAGGAGGTCCACCCGCACAATATCCAATATATTAGCTGTTAACTGATTTCCCAATGCCAAAGGAGAGAGTTATGACAAAGAGATTGATCCCAGTATTTGCGCTATTAATTGTATTAGTGCTTGTCTTGTCTGCCTGCGGGGGTGGTGCTGCACCCGAAGGACAGACAGTTGTCGAGACAGTGGTTGTCACTGTTGAAGTCCCTGCAGAGGGCGGCGAACCAGCGGCAGCTGCGCCGGCTGAGGGGGGAATTCTGGCCCGCGTCCTGGACCGTGGTTATGTTGTTTGCGGTGGAAGGACCGATCTGGCTGGATTTGGCATGCTCGACGAGAATGGCCGCAACGTGGGCTTTGATATTGATTTCTGCCGGGCCGTTGCCGCGGCAGTCTTTAATGACCCAGAAGCTGTCGAAGTGGTCCCCCTGACAGCTGCTGACCGTGGGCCAGCCCTTCAGACCGCGGAAGTGGATATCCTGTCCCGCAACGTTACCTGGACCTCAAGCCGTGACGCCCAATGGGGGAACTTCACCACCATCATGTTCTACGATGGTCAGGGCTTTATGATCCGCAAAGACAGCGGAATCACCTCAACGGATGAGTTTGATGGCGCAACCGTCTGCGTGACCAGCGGAACGACCACAGAACAGAACCTATCTGACTTCTTCCGCCAGAATGGAATGGAATATGAAGCGGTGATCTTTGAGGAGTCCGCAGCTGTTTACGGCGCCTATGAGGATGCCCGCTGTGATATCACCACCAGCGACAAATCCCAGCTGGCTTCGGTCCGGAGCGGATTTGCGGATCCAGATGCCCATATCATTCTTGATATCACAATTTCCAAAGAACCGCTTACCCCGGCGGTTCCCCATGGTGATGATACCTGGTTCGATATCGTCAAGGTGGTATCTTACGCGCTGATCAATGCTGAAGAGTTGGGTATCACCCAGGCGAACGTGGAAGACATGAAGAGCAGCGACAACATCAACGTTCTGCGTCTGCTAGGTGAGGAGGGAGACTGGGGTTATACTGACCTTGGTCTGGAACCAGATGCTCTGGCAAACGCCATCGCAGCCGTTGGCAATTATGGAGAGATCTATGATCGCTACATGGGCCCCAATGGCATTTCCTTCACTCTGCCGCGCGGCCCCAATAACCTCTGGACGAATGGCGGTTTGATTTACGCTCCACCTATCAAGTAAGAGGTATTGAACAGAAAAACCTGAAAAAGGATGCGGCTTGGGCCGCATCCTTCTTATCCTCTGGATCATCTCATGGCTCTGCAAACACCTCAAAAAACTGAAACAACAGCTATCCCTTTTTACAGGGATGAGCGTGTTCTTCAGATCGCGGCCCAGATCATATCGGCCGTGCTGATATTTATATTGCTGTACTGGGCAGTTGTCAATTTTCTGCGGGCTGCTGAAGCCCGCAACATGACGCTGTCTTTTGGGTTCCTGAAAGAAGCGGCCGGATTCCCTATCAGCAATCCCCCGATCGAATATGATCCCTCCATGTCATTCGCTAGGGCATTTCTGGTGGGTCTGGCCAATACCTTGATCGTCTCGGGGGCAGGCGTTGTGACCGCTACTATTCTGGGAACGCTGATTGCCTTAGCGCGTCTTTCCTCAAACTGGTTGATGAGCCGGATTGCGCTGGCTTTCATTGAGTTCCACCGCAATATTCCTTTGCTGGTCCTGTTATTCATTTGGTATTTTGTGGTCTTTAGTTTTGTTCCCCCTATCAAAGACAGCCTGGTCTGGCCTGGGCCTATATTCATCAATAAGCGCGGTATCTACCTTTCCTGGCCCCGGCTGACAGAGACAGGACCAGTGTTTCTGATAGCTCTGGGGATTGGTATTGTTGTGGCAATTGCTGCCTTTAGCATCTTGCGTAAAAAACGTCAGGAAACCGGCAAAAAAACATATTTCATGCCCGTTAGCATTGGTCTGGTTGTCATATCCTTCGTGGTTGGGTGGTTTCTCGCCGGAGGTTCTCCCTTCTGGATTGATACCCCCTCCCTGAAGGGGTTCAACTTCCAGGGTGGAATGAGGCTGACACCGGAATTTGCCGGGATGTATCTCAGCTTGAGTCTCTACACAGCCGCTTTCATTGCCGAGGTTGTTAGAGGTGGTATCCAGGCGGTCAGCAAGGGCCAGATAGAAGCGGCCCGGGCTCTGGGACTGAATCAATTTCAGGTGGTCAGCCTGGTGGTGATGCCCCAGGCTCTGCGAATAATCATTCCTCCCATGATCAGTCAATATCTCAATCTGACCAAAAACTCCAGTCTGGCCCTGGCAATTGGCTTCCAGGAAGTCTTCGCGGTTGGAAAGATTGCCATCAATCAGGCAGGACGGGCGGTTCCTGTTTTCGCTTTGATCATGGCCACGTATTTGAGCCTCAGTCTGCTGACCTCATTCATTCTCAATATCTATAACCGCCGCATCCAGTTTGTGGTGAGGTAATTATGGCATCCAGTGAATTAGAACAAGAAGAAATACGTCCTCCCCAACCACCGGGTTTTTTGCAGTGGATCCGGGAGAATCTTTTCAGCAGTATATTCAACTCGGTCCTAACGGTTGTGCTCCTGCCTGTTGTGGTTTTCATAATTTATCAGGTATTGGTTTGGGTTCTCTTTCAAGCAAACTGGAAAGCGGTAACCCAGTTCCCGCTCCTGTATACCGTCGGGCAGTATCCCCGTGATCAGCTCTGGCGGGTAGGGTTCATATTCTCAGGCATGATCTTGATGCTGGGGATAAGCTGGGGAAGATGGGGAGGTTTGCTGCGGTCTATCACGCTGGCAGCGGGAGGTTTGCTGTTGGTTGTCGCTATCCTGCCGGTTCAGCATGCCGAATTGACTTTGAACATGAGGTTGTATTTGGTGTCGAATATCGCCTTAGCGTTGGTGGGCTATCTGATCGGGAAAAAGATTCCTATCAAAAGTTATCTGATATTCGCTGCCTGGTTCTTGATCCCCATCATCGGGGTTATACTGCTGGCAGGTTTTGAGTCCAGTACATTGATCCCACCGGTCCAGACTACCCAATGGGGCGGGCTGCTGGTGACCTTCTTGCTGGCAGCGGGGGGAATAGTGTTGTCTTTCCCCTTAGGGGTTGCCCTGGCATTTGGCCGCCGCTCGTCGCTGCCGGTCGTCAGCGCTTTCTCCACCGTTTTCATAGAGGTTATCAGGGGAGTACCCCTGGTAACGATCCTGTTCATGTTCTCGATCATCCTGGCGCTCTTCCTGCCGGCTGAATCCCGGATTGACCGCCTGGTCAGGGCGCTGATGGCTGTGACAGTCTTCAGCGCGGCATACTCAGCGGAAAATGTCCGCGGAGGCCTACAGTCGGTTCCCCTGGGTCAGATCGAAGCCGCCAAAGCCCTTGGAATGAGCAATTTCAAAACTACCATCTTTATTGTCCTTCCGCAGGCGTTGCGAGCTGTATTACCTGCTATAGTGGGGCAGTTCATATCCCTGTTCAAAGATACAACCCTGGTGGTGATCATCGGGATCAACGACTTTTTAGGAATTGGCAGATCGATCATCAATTCGGACCCGGAATTTGTTCAGCTCAGGACAGAGGTGTATCTCTTTATGGCTCTGGTTTACTGGATTTTCAGTTATCTGATGTCTCTGGCCAGCCGCCGGATAGAATCCGCTATGGGTGTTGAGAGTAATTTGTAGGAGATTAGAATATGAATAATGAACCGATAATTAAATGCCGGGGTGTGCATAAGTGGTATGGGGACTTTCACGCTATCAAAGGTGTGGACATAGATGTCTATGAGGGTGAGGTGATAGTCATCTTCGGCCCGTCAGGCTCCGGAAAGTCGACTTTTATCCGTACGATCAACCGGCTTGAGGAACATCAGCAGGGTACGATCATCGTTGATGGGACCGAGCTGTCCCATGATGTTCGCAATATCGAAAAAATCCGCACGGAAACAGGCATGGTATTCCAGCAATTCAACCTCTTTCCCCATCTGACGGTGATGCAGAACATCACCCTGGCGCCGATCTGGGTACGAAACTGGCCCAGAGTTAAGGCTGAAGCCAAGGCCATGGAGCTGCTAGAGATGGTTGGTATCCCCGAGCAGGCCCAAAAATTCCCCGGCAATCTTTCCGGCGGCCAGCAGCAGCGGGTTGCCATAGCCAGGGCTCTGGCCATGGAGCCGAAGATCATGCTTTTTGATGAACCCACCTCAGCCCTGGATCCAGAAATGATCAAAGAGGTGCTGGATGCTATGATCGACCTGGCTAAATCTGGCATGACCATGATAGTGGTTACCCATGAGATGGGATTTGCCCGGGAGGTCGCTGACCGGATGTACTTCTTTGACGAGGGGAAGATTATTGAGACTGGCACGCCGGATGAGATTTACAGGAATCCTCAGGAAGACCGCACGAAATTATTCCTGTCCCAGATTCTGCAGCATTAATTGAATTGCTGTGATCAGCAAAAAAACTCTCCCTTACAGAGGGAGAGTTTTTTTTATCTCAGAACCATCAGTAAGGAGGCCGGGTTCTGCGGGAAGGTCATTGTTTGATGATCAGCAGGATCCCGATCAGGACCAGGAAGCTGTGGACGATTTTATCGAATTTTCCCTGGGGAATGATCTGGTTTAATTTGCCGCCCAAGAACACGGCCAGGAGGATCACCGGAAAGCTGTACAGATATAGATCCACCACCCGGGGAGTCCACATCCCTGCCAACCCATGAGTGATCAAGATTGCCAGACCTGTAGGGAGGAAATAGCCCTGCAGGGTGGCGCGGAACTTCGCCGGGTCCCAGCGCCTCAGCATTCCGTAAATCACCACGGGCGGCCCATTGGTGTTATAGGCACCACCCAGAATGCCGGCGATGATTCCAGTCAGGTAGGCCCAGTTATCGTTGAGAAGTCGGGGGAGATTAGGTATGATCAGGTTGTAAAGGCCGAACCCGGTAATGATGACTCCCAGCAGTGATTTGACGACAATTTCAGGGGCGGCTTTGAGAAAATAAATGCCGATGGGGATCCCGATCCAGGTGGTCAGCACCAACCGCCAGGCCGCTTTGAGATCTACCTTTTTCCAGGCCCGGACCAGGATGGTGATGGCAATCGTGGTGGCTCCCATCGCTGTCAGCGGGGTTGCCACCTGCAAACCGACCACCATGGCCAGCAGGGGCATGGCGATCAGGGCATCGCCAAAACCCAGGGCGGAGCGGATGAAGGTGGACAGGAACAGAATTCCCATCACGGCCAGGTCGGTTGTTGCAAGTTCCAGCACGCTGATCTCTGCCTTTACCGGATAATCCAATCTTGGTAATCTTACCATAGGCTGATCCTGGGAGCTGTAAAACAATTCTGGTATGATTATTGGGTATTTTAGGGAGAGCCATGAGCGAAGCAGAAGTCATCCAGAAAACCCCAAAAGGTCCGGAAACGGTTGATACTTTGAGAGAGGGTTTTCTTGCGCTGGGAGTGGAGCCAGGTATGACCCTGATTGCCCACTCCTCTTTGAGTGCGATTGGTTGGATCGTTGGTGGGCCGGTGGCGGTCATCCTGGCGCTGGAAGAGGCCCTCGGACCGACTGGCACGCTGGTCATGCCAACCCACAGTGGAGACCTGAGCGATCCGGCGGACTGGTCCAATCCTCCTGTGCCGGACAACTGGGAGGATACGATCAGGCAGACCATGCCGCCCTATGACCCGGATCTGACTCCCACCAGGGGCATCGGCAGGGTGCCAGAGACCTTCCGAAAGCAAACGGGCGTCCTGCGCAGCGGCCACCCCCAGGTGTCGTTTGCGGCCCGGGGGAAGAACGCCTTCCAGGTGACAGCGGACCACGAACTGGACTTCGGGCTGGGGGAGGGTTCCCCTCTGGCCAGGATCTATGACCTGGATGGCTGGATCCTGCTGCTGGGAACAGGACAGGAGAGCAACACCAGCCTGCACCTGGCTGAGTTCCGGGCGGAATATCAAGGCAAAAAAGAGATCCGCCAGGGAGCTCCCCTGCTGATCGATGGTGAGCGCCGTTGGGTCTCCCTGCGGGAATTCGAGGAGCACAGCGATTTGTTCCCTGAGATAGGCAGCGCCTATCAGCGAGCAGGGGGTGAAGTGCGGGAGGGAAAGGTCGGTCTGGCTGACGCCCTGTTAATCCCCCAGCGACAGCTGGTGGATTTCGCTGTGGATTATATAGAAAAGAACTGGTCATTCTGAGGGACCAAGCTCAGGGAACAAGCGGGATAACCCTCTGAGCGGAGGAAGGGAAAGATGGATTTTCTGAACAGAACCCTGTTTGAGAACCCCCTGAGAACCTGGCTGGCAGCTGCTGGAGCTGCCCTGGGAGTCTTCATCGTTCTGCTGGGGATCAAACACCTATTCCAGCGGCGTCTGCAAAAGCTGGTCGCCAGGACTTCCATTGGGGTGGATGATCTCCTGATCCCTGTGCTGGAGCAAACCCGCTGGTTCAGTTTTCTGGCTGTTGGCCTGCTGCTGGGAGCGCAGTTCCTGGCGCTTCCCGGGGATGTGGATCTCTGGTCCGGCCGGGTGATCAATCTGGTTCTGGCCGTGCAGCTGGGTCTCTGGGGAACGGGGCTGATCTCATTTTACATCAGCCGTAGAGTGGAGGAAAAGATCGGCCTGGATCAGGGGGAAGATGCTACCACCCTGGACGCCCTAGGCCTGCTGGGCAAGATAATTTTATGGTCGATCCTGACCTTGATCATCCTGGACAATTGGGACGTGGAGGTCACCAGCCTGGTCGCCAGCCTGGGAATTGGCGGCATCGCGGTTGCCCTGGCGGTGCAGAACATCCTCGGGGACCTGTTTTCCTCGCTGTCCATCACCCTCGACAAACCCTTTGCAATCGGCGATTTCATCGTGGTGGACGATTTTGAGGGGGATGTGGAGGATATCGGACTGAAGAGCACCCGCTTAAGGAGCATTTCCGGTGAAGAGGTGGTGTTTTCCAATTCGGACCTGCTTGGTAGCCGCATCAGGAATTTCAAACGCCTGGAAAGGCGCCGGATCTCGTTTTCTTTCGGGGTGGAGTACGGAACCGCGTCCGAGAAACTGGAAGCCATCCCAGGGATGGTGGAGGAAATCATCGCTCCCCTGGAAAACGCCCGCTTTGAACGAGCGTATTTCAGGAACCTAGGGGATTATGCCCTGGAGTTCGAGGCGGTCTATTACGTCCTGGTACCTGAATATTCAGCCTACCTGGAGATTCAGCAGGCCATCAACCTGGCCCTGTACCAGCGCTTTGAGGGCGAGGGGATCGAATTCGCCTATCCGACCCAGACCGTGATTGTGAACCAGCAGTAATTTATCTCCCGGACGGCATTCACGCCTTGAATCTCGACCGGGTTTACAGGATGGAGCGGCGATTTGGGATTAGCAGGCAGCGACACCGATGACAAGGATGGCAAGGAGAAGTCTTTTCATATATTCAGGACGCAGAAATTGGCTATTTTGTTCCTGGACAGCTGGCGCTAGATCTGGGAGACCAGGTTGGCGATGCTGGTGATCACCTGACAGTCCGCCTCCGGGAAGATGCTGCGGGGATCGTAAAGGATTGGATAGATGCCGGCGCTCCTGGCGCCGAGGACATCCGTATAGAAGTTATCGCCGATGTAGGCAGTTTCTTCCGGACTGCTCTCTGCCAGGTAGAGGGCATATTCAAAAATGCCCGGGTCGGGCTTCCAGATCTGGATATCAGCGGAAGAGAAGTAAAAATCAAAGTGGGCGTCAAAACCTAGCTTCTGGATCTCATCCTCAATAGAACTGGAACGATTGCTGACCAGACCCATCTTGTAGCCCCGTCGCCGCAGGGTCTTGAGGGTGGGGGGTACCTCACCAGGGATGATGGTCTCGGGCTGATAGAGTTCGTCGAACTCCCGCTGGACCTGCTCGGCCAATTCGGCGGTCTGGGCTTCGGTCAGGCCAACTGCCCACAGCTTGCGTTTCAGGTAATGGAGCCAGAACTCATCTGTGAATTCCCCATACATGTCCAGATCCTGCTGCAGCTCCTGGGAATTAGCCCAGTACCGGAAGATAAAGCGCAGCGTTTCCCGGTGGGCGGATACCATCAGGGGGATATCATGCTTGTCCAGGATGGTGAACAGGACATCCAGGGCAGAAGGATGATGGAGGATCAAAGTGCCATCCAGGTCAAAAAGCAGGGTATTGATCTGGAGCGGAATGGTCATGATCGCAGAACCTCTGGCTGATACACCCCCTCAGCGCTAAGCAGCTGAGAAGGCTGGAATGAATGCGTGACAACAGCTTCAGGCATTCCTGAGATTTACTTTATAATTATAAGGATTATATAATAGCAACTATACTAGCTATCTGCCTAACGGGGAGTTAACAAAATTGTAATCTCCGCAGCCGATTGATCCTTATCTATGAACACACCCAGTCGTAAACAGCAGCGCCTGCAGATCATCCTGGCGGTTATCATAGGCCTGACCCTCCCCTGTTATGGCCTGGGTTTTCTGTTTGTTTCCATCAACCGCAGAGGAGCTCCCACGGCGACTCCCCGGCTGACCGAGGCCTCTTCGGCGACCCCGGAACCACGGATCATCGCTACTGCGACAGCGATCATTCCCACCCGTTTTCCGACCTTTACACCCACCCTGTCACCCACTGCGACTCTTACATCTACGGCAACCTTGACTCCCAGCCCCACAGCAACCTCCACGGATACCCCGACCGTTACGGCAACGCCGACCATCACGCCGAGCTTCACCTCATCGGCGACCGAGGAGCCGCCTCAAGATACGGAAACTCCTACTGCTACACAGTCAGGGGGTTGATTGGATTGCCAGGATACTTGGGGGACAGGGGTTCATGATCCCTGAGCAGGAGTGTTAAATCCTTGTTAAACCTATTTCCCCTGCTGGAAACTGTGGTTTAATGTGTCTCCTGGACCAAAAAGGTGAAAGATGGATAAACCTGAAAAGATTGGCAAGCGCAGGACTCTGAGGCGAATAGCTCTGCTGCTGGGTTTCCTGGGACTGCTGATATTTGGGATAAGCTCTTGTAATTTTCCTGGTTTTGGGGCTATCTTACCGAACAGCTCTCCCACTGAAGTCTCCCAGGAGCAGCTTCCTACTCCCACGCCTCAACCGACACCGACTCCCAACATCCCCCTGATTCAACCCCGGACTTTGATCGTCTGGGTTCCCCCCCAGTTCGACCCCGCTAATGGATCGCTGGCCGGTGATATGTTCACATCACGGCTGGCTGAGTTTATTGCCAGAAGAACCCAGACCGATGTTCAGGTCCGGGTCAAAGCCCTCTCGGGAGAATTCGGGATGCTGGAATCCCTGCAGCTGACAGACAGTGCTGCCCCTGTTCTGATGCCCGATCTGGTGGCACTTCCCAGACCTCTTTTAGAGCAGGCTTTTAAGGACGGCCTGCTGGTGCCTCTGGATGGGTACACGGAGGCGATCTCAGAAGATGACTGGTTCGATTACGCTGTCGATCTGGCGCAGAACGAAGGGCAGATTGTAGGAATACCCTTTGCCGGGGATATGATGGTGCTGGCTTATAAGAATGATACCGGTGAACAACCGCCTCCTGATTGGAACACTGTCCTGTCCTCTGGGAAAGCTATGGTTTTTCCAGCCTCTGATCCCCGGGCACTGGTCAGCCTGGCATTGTATCAGAGTTTGGATGGCAAACTGCAAGACGAAGATGGGAAACTGGTCCTGGAAGGGGATCCCATGCTGAAAGTCCTGAGCTATTACCAGGCAGCCCAGACTGCCAATGTTATGCCGTACTGGCTGACCCAGTTTGAAACCGCGGAGCAGGCTTGGAACTCATATCTGGATCGCCAGGCAACTCTGTCCATCACCTGGACCTCCCTGGTGCTGGGTTCTGAAACACCCAATACCAGCCTGGCCGCTGTACCTACCAGCGATGGGACGGCCTACAGTTATGCTGATGGCTGGGCCTGGGGAGTGGTTCCCTCAAATGAGGAAACAGAAGCTTTTGCAGTGGAGCTGGCGGAGTTTCTGACCGACAGCAGCTATTTGAACGCCTGGTCTCTGGAGAGCGGCTATTTGCCAGTGCGGGCCTCAGGCCTGGAAAGCTGGTCGGATACTCCCTTCTACGCTACCCTGAAACATCTGCTGCCTTACGCGATTCTGATCCCGGATATCTCCATTCAGGAGGAAATTGGGCCGGAGGTCCGGGACGCGGTAGTCAGCGTGCTGAAAGACCAGGTTGAACCGGCTACTGCCCTGGAAATCCTGCTGGAAGGTTTCCCGCAATAAAGGGAGAGCAAGAGGTTCGCTTCCTGAACGAGCTGGTATACCCTGCGGGAAATGGCTCTGGGCAACTTCCTTCCCAAATCATTTCCCACATGATATAATCACCAGCCGTGTTTGAAACCGAATAAGTTGTACTGGACTGGCCCTGTCAATCCAGGAAGGAATTATCAAATGGATGATCTGATCAAGGCGCTAGAAACGCCCGAGAACCCTAATATCCCCGAAATTCACACCGGGGATACTGTTACTGTGTTTGTGCGCATTAAAGAAGGCAGCAATGAACGGATCCAGCAGTTCAAAGGTGTCGTGATCCGCATTCATGGCACGGGAAACAGTGCGAGCTTTACCGTCCGGCGGATTGCCAGCAACGGCATCGGCGTGGAACGGACTTTCCTGACTCGCTCCCCGATTGTGGAAAAGGTCACCGTGCAGAGTGGGGGCCACACCCGCCGCTCCCGGCTGTATTTCCTGCGGCAGCGCAGCGGCAAGCGCGCTAAACTGCGCCAGAAATTCACATCCTGATTGAACGCAGAGCCATCAACCCCAGGGCATGGAGGTTTCCTCGATGCCCTGTTTGCTTTTAAGGGGAAGTCTCTCCCCGAAAAAGATGAGTATAATGAAGTCCATGAAACATCCTGGAATCGGATTCTTGCTCCTGATGGCTGCCCTGCTGACTTCCTGCCAGGGTTCCCGCCGAACTCCAGAGCCAGAAACCACCCCCCCGCCGGTGGATTCCTTCGAGTTCTTTCGGGACGGGTATTATCAGGCACTGCTTCCCAGCTGGGAGGAATCTCCGGAGCTTGATCGAGAGACGCTGCGCATGGTATACAGGGATGGTCAGTTCATCGCCATCACGCGTTATCAGAATCTACCGGAGATCTTCGCCAGGCAATTCCTGTCCTTCATAGAGGAAGATCCCAATGCCTATCTGGTCCAGCAATCTGTTCTGGAAGATAAACCGTTCTTTGAATTCACCACCCGGGAAGACAATCAAACCAAGCGCATCCAGGCAGTGCTGGACTACTGCCAGGGATATACCTATGTGTTGATCACAGGAGGCAGGGATACTGTCGAGAACGCTTCCTTGTTTGAAGAGGTTCTGGCTTCATCCAGCTGCCAGGATCCCTACCGGGTGCCTGACCTGGTGACCGGAAAGATTGGCCTGATGGTAAACCCTGCCCTGGATGATCCCTGGGAGGGATTTTATCCGGCCTTGCGTCTGGCAAAGGAAAACGGGGTCCAGGTTCTTCATACTTATCTGGATTGGGGAGGGGTGGAACCGGCGGCCGGTGAACGGGTCTGGGATTGGCAGGATGCCTTGATGGGCTACCGCCTTCAGGAAGGGTTTGAGATATCCCTGGTTGTGGATGTGATCCACACTACTGTGCGCGGTTCGCTGCCGGTGGATCTGGAGGGGAAACCCTTTGATGACCCGGAATTCATCGAACGCTTTTCTGATTTCATCAGCGAGGTCCTGGATCGCTACCCGGTCCAGTATCTCAGCATCGGCAATGAGGTTAACGATTATTTTGTCGCTCACCGGGATGAGATCCCGGCTTATGAGACCTTCTTCCTGGCGGTCAGGGATCGGGTACATGCAGAACATCCAGATGTTCAGGTAGCGATGACTTTCGCCTACCATGATGCGGAGAGCACGGATGCGGTCGATATTATTAAGCGCCTCGACCTGGGTGATTTCCTGCCCCTGACCCTGTATATTTACAGCCCGGGATTCGTTTTCGACCGGGCTCCGGAAGAACTGGAAGGATATCTGGGCCGCATACTAACTCTGGCAGACGATAAGCCGATTGCTATCGTGGAGACTGGTTGGAATACTGCGGAAAGCCTTTCTGGCAGTCAGGCAGATCAGGAGGTTTACCTCCGGGAGGTCTTCCGCCTCCTGGCAGAGAACAGGGAGCAGGTTGAGTTCATTTCCTGGTTCTGTCTGCATGACAGCCAGCTGGAGAATTCCCGGAAAGCCGCCCAGACCTTCCTGCCGCCCGATTCGCCTCTGCTCCACGATGAGGCCTATCTGAGGGATTTTGTGGACTTTTTGAACTACTTCGGATTGAGGGAGAATGATGGCACTCCTAAACAGGCCTGGTTCGCATTCCAGGAAGAAGCCAGCGCCTACCTGGAAATTTTCGGGGAGAGCGAGTGATGACCCATCTCAAGAAGCAGAACGGTCCGATCGGCATCTTTGATTCCGGTGTTGGCGGGCTGTCTGTCTGGCGGGAAGTGCGCCGCCAGTTTCCCGAAGAAGACCTGATCTACCTTGGCGATCAGGCCCATGTGCCTTATGGGGAACGCTCCCGGGAGCAGGTCCTGGCGTATTCCAGGGGGATCATCCGCTACCTGCTTCACAAACAAACCAAATTAGTGATCATTGCCTGCAACACCGCTTCCGCTGTTGCCCTGGCAGAATTGAGGAACACATACCCTTCCCTGCCTTTCGTGGGTATGGAACCGGCGGTGAAGCCAGCGGCTCAGGAAACCAGCACAGGGGTAGTGGGCGTGCTGGCCACTCCGGCAACCTTTCAGGGCGACCTGTATGCTTCCACCGTGGAAAAATTCGCCAAGGGAGTGAAGGTTCTCCAGGACACCTGCCCGGGATTGGTAGGCGAGATTGAGGCCGGGAGGATTGACAGCCGCCAGACCCGGCAGATCCTTGAGAGAGCTTTGCTGCCTATGCTGGCAGAAGGTGTGGACGAGATCGTCATGGGCTGCACGCATTATCCCTTTGTGATCCCGCTCATCAGAGAAATTGCCGGGGAGGGCATCCAGGTGATCGATCCGGCGCCTGCTGTCGCCCGCCAGGCTGGGCGTCTGCTGACTGAATATGACCTGTTCAAGCAGTCTGGCAAGGAAGCTAAAACACGGTTCTACACCAGCGGGGATCCCGCGCACCTGACCAGATTGCTGAAGCTGCTGCTGAGCCTGAATGACCAGGCCGCAGGTTTAAAGTGGGTAGAAGGAGAACTGCAGGAGTGAGCCCGTCAGGGCAGGGGTCAATCTCTATCTTTGATGCTGAACAGCAGGACAGCTGCCAGCGTTCCGCCTGAGATCAGCACTGCTATGATCACGACGGTGGGGTTCTTGGCGGTGGTCCTGAAGCGGGGTTCAGCTGCTGTTGCTGTCGCTGCAGGGATTGTGGGTGATGATGCCGATACCAGCGCAGTTCCCTGAAAACCGCTGGGAGAGGGGGTGTGGGTGAACCTGGGCGGTAGAGTAGGGCTGGGCTTGCCGATGGGGGTATTGGTAGGTGTATAGGACGGCCGCATGATCACCACATCGCCGGGATTTACGACTGTGTCAGGACCAAATCCATTCAGTGCCCTTACTTCTTCCAGGGGAATGTTGTAAACAGCAGCAATGATCCACAGGGTTTGCCCGCCGGCAACCGTGTGTTTGACTGTCCCGTCAGCCCCTGGTGTGGAAATCATCACCGGGACCGCTGTAGGTATGACTGAGGGTCCAGGTGTCCCGGCTGGTGGGGGAACAGTCCAGCTGGGGAGGGGTTGGCCGATCCAGTAACCTGTCACTACCGTGTAGCAAACCAGATCTCCCGCATAGGCAACCCCGGCTCCGATGTATTGCGCTTCCGGGTTGTAAAGAGTCTCGAGCTGAGGGGGATCAACCCAGCGTTCTGCCATGATTTCTGTGATGGTCATGTCGGAACCACAAGCCTCATTTTCAAATACGAAAATATCTGTCCCGATTCCGAACCCTGCTTCCTCTGCCCGGTCCTTGACCGTTGAGCCATCCTCACCTTCCGCAGTCTCGAACCCCAGTGAGGCCTGGTACTGGCTGTGCTGCTGGGCGATTTCCAGCAGGGCGGGGTGGACGAGCAGGGCGGGCAGCCCTTTCCCAACGCGCAGTTGATTGACGGTGTTAATCACCGTGGTCGTGCTATCGCCCTGAGCCTGGATGCCCCGCGCTAATAACAGTGAGAACATCAATGTCGCCGCTATCAGGAGGGGCTGGATCGGTTTGCGTTTCATGATTAGTAAGCCTGGCGCCGGTCTGAATACCGGAGTGAAACTCCAGAGACCCCACCGGATGGGATCAGATTTGACTTATAATTCTCTTTTCAGGTTTTCGATGGCTGCCACTGGTGTGGGGTCCACATCGTAGGCCATTGCCAGATAGTAGGCGGTGTAATCACCGAACTGGATCAAGCTCCACATCTGGGCCAGGCGGCTGCTGCCAGCAGCTTCGATTAGATCTGTACTGATCCCCTCCAGCATGAAATTCTTCCGGGTCAGGTCAATCCGCTTTTGATTGCGGGGATGATTGTGGCTCCCTTTTAGGAACAGAGCAACAATCTTTCCCAAAACCCCTTCGGGGTTGACAACGCCAGCCAATGTGTTGTGGTCAGCCTCGGGCAGATCCTCATATTGCCCCCAGGCCTTGGCAACCTCGCTGATCTGTCCTTTCCAGCGCCGGGCCACAGGGGCCAGCAGATCTGCCCCGAATACGCTAACCCAGCGGTCTATCAGCTGACCGGCCAGGCGTTTGGCAGGATTCTGGTGATCCAGCAGTTCCGGGGCTAGCTTTTCACGCTGAGAGATCATTGTCCCGACAGCGTCCTGGATCTCCTTTGTGGGATCGGGTATATAACCCAACCGGAATAACACGTTCAGCAGCAGGGCAAAAGAATATCCGACCGCAGCCCTGGGCTGTCCGTGGTGGTCGAACTGCCATAGATCAACGCCATGTTCACGCGCCAGGTTAGCGATCCTGCCGCCGGTTGTCACTGCTAGCAAGCTGCAGTCTCGCATCAGGCCTGCTTCCAGGGCGGAGAGGGTTTCCTCTGTATTTCCGGAGTGGGAAGAGGTGATCACCAGGGTGCAGGATCCGGCTGCCCAGGCAGGCAGCCCATAACCGCGGTGTACTTCCAGCGGAACCGTCCTCAAGGGAGCAGTATAGGCTTTTAACAGGTCTGCCCCGATCGCGGATCCACCCATGCCGGCAATCAATACCCGTTTGACCTCTTTCTTGTCGCTCAGAGAAAATCCGGAAGCTTCCTGCCAGGCTTTCTGGAGCTGTTCCGGCAGTCCGGATATCTCCCCCAGCATGTTCTGGGTATCAAGTTTTGGAAAATCTTCAGGGTTATTTAGGTTCATACGATCCTTATATAAAGAGGGACTTAGTCCCTGTCCAGTTCCTGCATTAAATCATAGATCTGGCTGCGAGGCCAGCCGGATTCTCTGGCCAGGGATTTGGCCAGCTGACTGGGGCTGGACTCCGCGGATGCCAATCCCCGCTGGATCCCTGCAACCAGCCGTGATTCGGGCCAGATCTCCCCGCTTTCCTTTCCGGCGATAACCAGGGTGATTTCCCCCCTGGATCCCTGGGCCTGGAAATGCTCCCCGGCAGAACTGATCGTTCCCCGGAAGATCTCCTCATGGAGCTTGGTAAGCTCGCGGGCCACAGCGATCTCCCGGTCACCCAGAATTGTCTGGCAGTCCCCCAGGGATTCTACCAGGCGGTGAGGAGTCTCCAGGAAGACCAGCGTCCAGGGCAGATCCGTCACCTCCCGGAGCAGAGCCTGCCTGGCGGCAGTCTTGCGGGGCAGGTATCCCAGGTACAGGAAGCTGTCAGGGGCGATGCCCGATGCGGAGAGGGCCGCCACCGGCGCACTGGGGCCTGGAACCGGGATGACCTCATGCCCGGCCTTCACTGCGGCCTGCACCAGGTTGAAACCGGGGTCATTGATGGCCGGTGTGCCCGCGTCTGATACCAGCGCCAGGTCATGATTTTCCAGATGCTCCAGCAGAGCGGGGGCAGCTTTCTTTTTATTGTGGTCGTGGTAGGCGGTCAGCTCGGTGTGGATATCATAATGGTTCAGCAGTTTACGGGTTGTGCGGGTATCTTCCGCGGCTATCAAAGGGACTTCCCCTAATATACGGGTGGCCCGGAAGGTGAGATCCTCCAGATTTCCTATCGGTGTGGCGACCAGGTAGAGCTTACTCATGGGAGCGCTCCTGGAGGGAGAGATTGGTCTTCAAACTGCGGGCTAGCTTGCGGCGCGGAAGCATGATCTGCCGACCGCATCCCAGGCATTCGATCTTGATATCAGCTCCCAGCCGGATCACTTTCCAGCGGTCTTCCCCGCAGGGATGGGTTTTCCGGAGTTTAAGGATGTCATTCAGTTCTAGATCTGGCAGCATGGAGGCATTATATCATTTTTAAAAATAGAGGCTTTCTCCCGGGAGATGGTAATTTCCCTGTCCCGCGGAATGTGATTTATACTTAGGTGAGGGCTGATGTTCCAGCTGAGTTCAGCTGGAGCTGTTAATGGAGCCATTTACCAAACCTGGAGAGTTCGATGACTGATCGAAGAATCGCCAATCTGGCAAAAACCCTGGTTCAGTATTGCGTCAGTGTCCGCGAGGGAGACCGGGTGGGCATCATTGCCCAGCCCCCAGCGACACCTCTGGTGGGAGAAGTCCTGCGGGAAACCCTGCGGCAGGGGGGGTATCCTTATCTCTTGCCGTACTCCGTACCTCTGCCCACGCTGGCTTACCGGGATCTACCCCGGATATTCTTTGAGGAAGCCAGCGATGATCAGCTCCGCCATCAAGATCTGTTCTGGAAGATCCTCAATGAGGATTTTGATGTCCGTATCTTCATTCAAAGTGAATATGACACAAAGAGCCTAAGCGACATTCCCCCGGAGCGGTTGAGGATCCACCGCCAGGCCCACAAGGAGATATTTGACACTTATTTCCGGCGCATGTCCAGCGGAGATCTGCGCCGGGTCAGCACCCTCTTCCCCACCCAGGCCTATGCGGACGATGCTGGAATGAACCTGAGCGAATTTGAGGATTACGTCTACAGTGCGACTTACAGCGACCGCGATGATCCGGTCGGGGAATGGAACCGGATCCGGGAAGAACAGCAGGCTCTGGTGGACTGGCTGCAGGGCAAAGAAGAAGTCCGCGTGCAGGGGCCCCATGTGGATCTGTCCTTGTCGATTGCCGGCAGGACATTCATCAACTCTGACGGGAAGCAAAATATGCCCAGTGGGGAAATCTTCACCGGCCCCGTGGAGGATTCCGCCCAGGGTTGGGTAAGGTTCACCCATCCGGCGATCCTCTCCGGCCGGGAGGTGGAAGGAGTGGAGCTGCAGTTCGAAAACGGCCGGGTGGTGAAGGCCTCAGCGAAGAAGAACGAGGATTTTCTGCTGACCATGCTGGACCTGGATGAGGGTGCCCGCTATCTGGGAGAATTCGCGGTGGGGACCAACAACATGATCAATCGCTTTATCAAGAAGATCCTCTTTGATGAAAAGATCGGCGGCACCATCCACATGGCTCTCGGAAAGGGCTACCCCATTACCGGCAGCGTGAACCAGAGCGCCATTCACTGGGACATGATCTGTGATATGCGGGATGGGGGACAGATATTCGTGGATGATGAACTGTTCTACGATTCGGGCGAATTCAAGATCTAACGTTTGTTGGTATAACGAGAAAGGCGCAAAATCTGTTTTGCGCCTTTATTTAATTGTTAATTCAATTGTTTTATTGCTGGAAAATCCCTTTTCACAGGCCTGGATTCAGAGTTCAGGTGCAAAACATCCCCTGATTTTTCGCCGATCTTGTCAATGGTATAATCCCCTGAGGAGAGAATCTATGTTAAATATCAATCTCGCGACCTTTGTGTCACGAGCAATCACCTTGATAATTGCCTTCTCGATTCATGAGTTCGCTCATGCCTGGACGGCAAACTCATTTGGCGACAGCACTCCACGGATCAACGGCCGCCTGACGCTGAATCCACTGGCCCACCTGGACCCCCTGGGGTCTTTGATGCTGATATTGGTGGGGTTTGGCTGGGCAAAACCGGTTCCGGTCAATCCCTATGTGCTGCGCCAGCACTCCCGCTCGGCCATGATGTGGGTTTCCCTGGCCGGCCCCCTGTCAAATTTTCTGCTGGCCATCTTAGCCGCATTGCCCTTTCAGCTTGCTCTTTTTTCTGTCAGCGATCTGTATGCCTATTTTTCCGCTCAGCATTCCTTGCTGCCCACTCTACCAGGTTTCTTGTTCGATTTCATCACCCTCAACCTGGTGCTGGGGCTTTTCAACCTCATTCCTCTGCCGCCGCTGGATGGCGATAAGATCCTGGAATTCTTCCTGCCTGACGGGTGGAATCGAGCCCTGGCGGGCATCCGACCCTATGGTCCCATGATCCTGATCCTGCTTTTTGTAGTGGGTCCCTCGATCGGTTTTGATTTTCTGGGCTGGATCATCCGCAAACCGCTGGGACTGCTGATCAATCTGCTCATCGGATAATGAGAACCAAATCTGGCTACCGCATCTGGCAGTTCTGGCAGTCACTGGGCAAACCTCCCTGTGACCTTGCTTGGCACAAGGTGGAGGGGCTGCTCACTCCCCGGGAGCTGGCATTGTTCCGGCAACTGCCTGTACCAGACCAGAATCACTCGCTGCGCGTGCTGAACACGCTGGAGAGAGGGGGTGAATCTGACCCTGATCTGCTCAAAGCTGCCCTGCTGCACGATATTGGCAAGATCCTTCATCCTCTCCGCCGCTGGGAGAGGGTTTACGCGGTGCTGCTGGGGAATCTTTTCCCGGAAACCGCCGCCCGCTGGGGGAAAATGGAGCCCCGCGGTTTGCGCAGGGCGCCAGTCATCATCCAGCAGCACCCGGTCTGGGGCGCCGGCCTGGCTGAAGAGGCTGGATGCAGTTCCCGGGTAGTAGATTTGATCCGCTATCATGAAAGAGAAGAATTAACTGGATTATTGGACCAAGCGGGCGTAGAATTAATGGAAAAGTTGCAGAGAGCAGATAACTCGAACTAGGAAAAACCATGACCCTACAATTGACAATCATTGGCCTGGGACAGATCGGATGCTCTGTCGGGATGGCTCTCAGCGAACATAAGGGAGAGATTCTCAGGGTTGGTCACGATAAATCCCCGGAAGCGGTTTCTTTCGCTAAAGAAAACGACGCGGTCGATAAGACAACCCTGACCCTTTCAGGGGCTGTCAGGGACGCCGATATCGTACTGCTGGCCCTGCCGCTGCAGGAAATTCGCCCGGTAGTGGAGCACATTGCCCAGGATCTGAAAGAGCGGGTCCTGGTGCTGGAAACGTCTCCCCTGAAAGTCCCCGTTATCGCCTGGATGGAGGAATTGCTGCCAGAAGGCGCCAGCTACATTGGTTTAACTCCTGTGGTCAAGGCGGAATACCTGGGTGAAATCGACCATGGTCCTGAGACGGCCCACCCGGATCTGTTCAAGGACAGCTTGATGGGAGTGACCAGCAGTCAGACGGCCTCGAAGGAAGCCATTAACATGGCAGCCAACTTCGTGGAGCTGCTGGGAGCTTCTCCCTATTTCGCAGATCCAGGAGAAATGGATGGATTGATGTCCCTGACCCATCTTCTACCCCAGCTGCTGGCCGCGGTGATGCTGGAGATAAGCCAGAAGGCCCCTGGCTGGCGGGATGCCCGCAAATTTGCCGGTAAGCACTTTGCCCAGATGACCAACTCCTTCGGGAAGGATGAGATCTCCGGAGCGTTGGCTGCCTGGATAGACTTGAATCAGGAAAACAACACCCGGCTGATCAATGATTTGATCCGGGCTCTGGTTGAGCTGCGAGATTTGAACAGCACCCCTGGCCGGGAAGAGCTGGAAGAATCCTTCCGGAGTTTGCAGCAGGGCAGAGACCTGTGGATGGATGAGCGGGACGACAGCCCCTGGATTGCTGCCGAGAAAATCAAAATTCCTGAGCGCCGGGGTTTGCTGTCCCAGCTGCTGGGTTTTCGAAAGCCCAGGAAACGGGAAGAGGACGAGTGAGCGAAAGAGAGGGCAGCTTTTTCTGCTATATGGTGGAATGTGCTGATGGTTCCCTTTACACCGGCTGGACAACCGACCCGGAAAGGCGGGTGAAAGAGCATAATGCCGGACGGGGAGCGCTCTATACCCGCTGGCGGCGGCCGGTGGCATTGAAATACCTGGAAGAAACCCCTGACCGATCAGCTGCCCAGCGCAGGGAATATGCCCTGAAGAAACTTCCCCGGCAGAGAAAATTGCTGCTGGTGAAAGCATATCAGGAAGAACAAAAGTCAAGCGGAAAGCTGGTTTAGAAAAAGGATCTATTATGCCAAAATCACTGGATTGGATTGATGCCGAACTGCAGGATCTCAAGCAAGCGGGTCTGTACAATCGGATCCGCACCCTGGAATCGCCGCAGGGCGCCTGGCTGGTTGTGGACGGTAAAAAGGTCCTCAATTTCTGCTCCAACAACTACCTGGGTCTAGCCAATCATCCCCGGGTTGTGAAAGCCGCCAAGCAAGCCGCTGATAAATATGGTGTTGGTCCGGGCGCGGTGCGCACAATCGCCGGGACCATGGATCTGCATCTGGAACTGGAAAAACGCCTGGCTGAATTTAAGCGGGTGGAAAAAGCTATTACCTTTCAATCGGGCTTTAGCGCCAATCTGGGCACCATTCCTGCTCTGGTAGGCAAAGAGGATGTGATCTTTTCTGACCGGCTGAACCATGCCTCGATCATCGATGGCTGCCGGCTGGCAAAATCCAAGATCATCGCCTACGATCACTGTTCCCCGGAGTCTCTGAAAGCGGCCCTTGAGGAACACCGCGGGAACTACCGCCGGGCGCTGGTTGTGACTGACGGCGTTTTCAGTATGGATGGGGACGTGGCACCTCTGGATGAGATCTACAAGGTCACCCGGGGGCACGATGTGATCTTGATGGTGGATGATGCCCACGGCGAGGGTGTGCTCGGTGAGGGGGGCAGGGGAATTGTGGACCATTTTCAACTCCACGGTAAAGTGGATGTCGAAGTGGGCACACTTTCGAAAGCTTTTGGCGTGGTGGGCGGCGTGGTGGCCGGGAATCCTCTGGTGGTGGAATGGCTCTACCAGCGGGGGCGGCCTTTCCTGTTTTCCTCTGCTATGACTCTGCCTGATGTGGCTGCCTGCATTGCAGCGGTGGATATCCTGGAAGACTCCACCGAACTGGTTGACCGGCTGTGGGAGAACGCCGGGTATTTCAAAGCTGAAATGAAGAACCTGGGTTTCGATACCGGTCACAGTACCACCCCGATCACACCGATCATGCTGGGAGAGGCTCCTCTGGCCCAGGATTTCAGCAAGAAGCTCTTTGAGGAAGGCGTCTTCGCTACTTCGATCGGTTTCCCGACTGTGCCACGCGGCCTGGCCCGCATCCGGGTGATGATCTCGGCTGCTCACAGCCGAGCTGACCTGGATCAAGCCCTGGAGATCTTCAAGAAAGTAGGGAAGGAACTGGGTGTGATCTAAAGACTAACTCAGTGGGTAGATTTTCCTCTAAAGCCAGCTTAAAAAGCTGGCTTTATTCATTGCAGGAAGCATACAAATCATGTATGATTGAAGTTATCGGGGGTACTTTATTTGTGTAACATTTTCCGTTTGTCCTTCGTTTTATTAGCAAACAGATAAGTTGGGAGGATGTTATGTCGAAAAGAGCTTTCATCACCGTCTTGTTCTTGCTGATCGGCCTGGTCGCTTTGAGCGGCTGCACGCCTACCTGCGATGCTGGTTCTCTGGAGGCGCCGGACCTGGTCTCCCCTGATTGGTGGGAAGTGCTGGACGCTACCTCGGTCTCGCTGGAATGGTCCTACCCGGACACAAGCTGCCAGCCTGATAATTTTGAGATCATCCTTTCCAAGGATCGGGACTTCAATGTGATTGAGATCACTGAGCTGGTTCCGGGAGATTCCACCAGCTGGACAGCCCCCACTCTGGATGTCGCCGAGGAATACTTCTGGCGGGTGAGGGCGAAAGTGGGGTCCACTTACGGCCCTTATTCCCATGAACTGCGCTCGTTTTTCACCGGACCATACTGCACGGCGGGTGACCTGGTCATGCCAAGCCTGGTTTTACCGGCATTCGGTGGGATCTATGACAATGATTACGATTCCCTGGAATGGAGCTGGCCCCTGAGCACCTGCATCCCGGAGAGCTATCGGGTGGAGGTATCGATGGGTTCACCCAGCTTTGCGGATACAACCTACAATGGAGCCACCGGCAATCCCAGCACCCGCTGGGGATTTGGATCGACCCCTCCGGCGGCAACCCAATTCTGGTGGCGCATCACTCCCTATGCAGATGGTGTTTACGGACCCACCTCACTGGCAAAAATGTTCTGGACTGCTCCTGCCTGTACAGCCGCTTCCCTGGTTCCCCCGGTGCCTGAGCAGCCACTTGATGGTGATACGGTCACGCTTTTGAATCCGATTTTCGCCTGGACATATCCTGACTCCAGCTGTACACCGGAAGGAAACCGTTTATTGGTCTCCAACACGCCTGATATGAGTTCCATAGTTCTTGACGCAAATAACCCTACGATAGCGGCCCGGGCTTTCCAGGCCGGTGTTCCCTTTGCAGATTGCGGGGAGTATTACTGGCAGGTTTCTGCGATTTCAGAAGGTATAGAGGGACCGCCTTCTCCCGTGCAGGGATTCATTATCGATACGGCTGGTGCCTGTGATTGTGACCCGACTTCCCTCCCGATCCCTGACCTGGTTTCTCCTGCCCCCTATGAGATCGTTCCAGATCTGCTGCCCTCTTTGCAGTGGACGAATCCTGGCTCCTGCTTCCCGGCAGGCTTTGGTGTGGATCTGAATGAGTTTCATGATTTCTCTGGCCCGGATTTAGGAGGAGGAGCCAACAATCCCCATGCTACCAGCTGGGTGCCTGGCTCGCCACTGGATCCAGCTACCCAGTACTGGTGGAGAGTCTTCTCGGGAGTCGGAACGGATTTCAGCGAACCCAGCAGCCAGCGGAGCTTCTTCACTGGACCGGAATGCAGCAGCCTGGCTGAAGTTGTCGCGCCTGTCCGCCTTGCTCCAGCTGATGGCTCGACCGTGAACACCCTTACACCAGCCCTGAAATATACTCCAGGTGAACCCGGCTGCATCCCGGACGGATATCTGCTTCACCTTCATGAAAATGCTGATTTCAGTGATCCCAATTTGCTGGCCGAATACTCACTGCCTGGAACAACAGTGATCACAGATCCGCTCACCGACTGCCAGGAGTATTTCTGGTCTGTGACAGCTGTTCAGGATGGGGGCTATGGACCCGAATCCGATCACGGCTCTTTCTTTGTCGATGCGGAGGGTGCCTGCCTGCCTCCTGGCATCCCAGCCCGGGCTATCAAGAACAATTTCTGCCGTCTGGGGACATTCCCGGAATACTTCGATGCGCTCTGGACCTTTGAAACAGGTGACCCCGCCCTGGCTGTCGCCCGTAATCCCTTTACCACCTACCTGCAGCTGATGGTTCTTGATGAGAAGACCAAGCAGCCCCTTGAGCCGGTGATCCTCTGCTGGTCGCTGCTGAACGCTTTTGAGCCAGGTTGGGAGCCGCCAGATGATCAGGGCGGAAGGGAGCTGGATTTTAAGGATCTGCCGGTTGTCATCCCTCCTCCCACTCCCACTCCAACCCCGACTCCTGTGCCTACCTGCGATTACAAAATGGATCGGGACTCCTGTAACGCGGCTGGTGGCATATTTCATCCAGAAAAGCCATATTGTGAGTGTCCCAAGTAACCTGTTTCTGAGAAACAAACAGCCAGTCCAATTTTTGGACTGGCTGTTTCCTTATAAGCTGGATAAGGACATATCCTAGGACGCTCTGCCGGATGAACAGCCTTGATTGAAACCCACGCGGGAAAATCAGCGGTCGGATTAATCCTCGGAAAGGCCCCTGTTTGCCTTACAATTAAGGTTGTATGGACATTTGCTAGAAGATCCCATCTTTTCTTAAAGGAGATTCAGCCGTGAAAGCAGCCAGTTCAATGATCGACCTGATTGGGAAGACCCCTCTGTTGAAGCTGGAAAGATACAGCCCCGGAGCGGAGATCTATGCCAAATGTGAATTCATGAATCCGATAAGTCTGAAAGATCGTCCCATCCTGCAGATCATCCTTGAGGCGGAAGCGACCGGGAAGATCAAAGCGGGGGACACGCTGATCGAAGCCACCAGCGGTAACACCGGGATGGCTGTGGCCTGGATTTCCGCAATTCGCGGCTACCAGGCGATCCTGGTGATGTCAGAGATCCAGAGCCTGGAAAGGCGGCGCGTGTTAAAAGCCTTTGGGGCCGAACTGATCCTGACCCCGGCTGACAAAGGCACTGCTGGTGCCAGGGAAAGGCTGAAGGAGATCCTGGCTGAGCATCCTGATTATTTTTATGTTGGGCAGCACGTCAATCCATCCAATCCCGAAGCTCATTACCTGACCACTGGCCCTGAGATCTGGCAGGATACAGACGGGAAAGTCGAGATCCTGGTTGCCGGATTGGGGACAGGTGGCACCCTGTGTGGAAGCGGCAGATTCTTGAAAGAACAAAATCCCAGGCTGGTGACAGTAGCGGTGGAGCCCCGGGAATCCCCCACCATATCCCAGGGGGTATTCCATCCCCACCGCATGATGGGTACGGCTCCTGGATTCGTCCCTGACACCCTGGATATGGATTATGTTGATGACTTTTTCCTCGTCAGCGAAGAGGAAGCCTTTGCTGCCTGCCGTCAAATTGCCCAAAAGGAGGGGCTGCTGGTAGGAATTACCTCGGGTGCGGCAGCCCACGCAGCCGCGGCTCTGGCCAGGGACCCGGCCCATCAAGGCAAGCTGATCGTTTGCGTTTTCGCTGATTCGGGAGAGCGTTATTTAAGCGTCCAGGGATTATTTGAAAAATAGATTCAGCTCCTTACAGGGTGCGTTTAAAAGATTACCCTGAACGGTGGCTATGCCCGTCCCTGGTTCCCGGCAAGCGTATGTCCTGATTTGCCCTAGCAAAGGAATTTACCATGGAAAAAGACCGCGCGATGTTGTTGTCTGAAATTGATGGGATAAGGACCAGGATTAGGGAGGTTGTTGAGCGGGTAGATGAAAAGAAGACCATCTATCCTGGCTGGACGATCAAGGAAACGATCGGTCATATTACTGCCTGGGAGATTGTCATCCGCAAAGCCATCCAGGCATTCCAGGCTGGCGACCCCCCTTATTTTTTAAATGAACAGGATTTCGATATCTTCAATCAGGAAGCGGTGGAGAGCCGGGAATCCTGGTCCCTGGAGCAGGTCCTGCAGGAATGGGAAGACGTCAGGGAAGATCTGAAGGCGACCATTCAGAATCTGAAAGAAACGGACCTGCCCGTGGAGATGGTGCTCCCCTGGGGGTCGGAGCGTACCGTGGCGGAGCTGATTGAAATCATCGGGGAACACGAAGAAGAGCATATGGGGGACGTGATCAAGATTGCGAGTTAGAAGTTGTTAATGTCCAACCTGGAAAAGACAGCATTTGTAATTCAGGATATTGGCGAAAAGAGAAATCCAAATCATGCCTGAGATTTGGCAATTATGAGAGATTCTGAGAAGGATCAACCCCCAGATTTCCTCTGGAAGGGCGTTCTCCGGTTGTTGATCATGGTCCTGATCATGCTGGGAACACTGCTGGTTTCTGCCGGCCGCTTCTACTGGTGGGAGGCCTGGGCTTATGCTTGTACAGGCTTGCTGGTTTTACTCGGCAGCCGCGCTGTCCTGATCTGGAAACACCCCGATCTGGCACGGGAGCGGTACCGGGCTCATGAGCTGGCTGATGTCAAGGAATGGGACAGGTATTTAATGCCGTTTACCGCCCTGATTGCTCCGATTATCTCCTGGATCATAGCCGGATTGGACCAGCGCTTTAGCTGGTCGCCGGATTTACCCAACTGGGTCCAGATCATTGCCCTGGTTGTGATCCAGCTTGGCAGTCTGCTTGGCAGTTGGGCTATGATCGCCAACCGTTTCTTTTCATCCCAGGTCAGGATCCAGACTGACCGTGGTCATTCAGTGGTCAAAGAAGGTCCATACTCTTATATTCGCCACCCGGGGTATGCCGGTGGTTTGATCTCCTGGCTGGCTGCGCCGGTATTCTTCAGCTCCTGGTGGCTGATCATCCCCACAGCGCTGGCAATAATGGCTTCTGTGATCCGTACTGCCCTGGAGGACCGTATGTTGCAGGAAGAGCTGCCAGGGTATAGAGAATATGCGGAGGTTGTGAAATACCGTCTGATTCCCGGAGTCTGGTAATGCTGGAGGGAAAATATATATCCTCCGGCGAGCCGGAGATTTCTTCCGGGAATCCGGGTCCTGCCACCTCCCGGTCCTGCTTCAAAGCGCGACTGACATTCACAAGTTTTGAGAGCCCGTTTATCCTTTCCCTGGCAGGGAAATAGCGGGTGATCACCCCGGACAGACGGGGTCACGGCCGTACCCTCAACCTGACTCCGCTGTTGACCTACCCGATGCTGACAGACGACTCAGCAGCCTTCATCCGGTCCCCGGGACTGGACAGGCCTTTGGTTTAAGATACGGCGCTGTGCTTGCTCCAGGAGCGCAATTTCTGGATATTCTGCTCGAATTCCTGGCAAGATATGGACCCTGATTAAATCCCTGCCTTCTGGAGAATATTGCGGTATACTATGGCGATCTTTTCTCTCCAGGATTTATTAGTGGGGGATGATAAGTGGTTGGAATGGGACTTGCTGGTTTATTATTGAGGAGGACTTATGGATAATTACAAATTATTATTAGACCCCATGCGCCTGCCATTCCTGGTCTTGACCCCGGCCTGTGTGATTCTTGGCCTGGCATCTGCCGTCTGGACTTCTGGACAGGTGAACTGGTTCCATTTTGTGCTGGTCCTGATCGGAGCCCTGGCAGCTCATATCAGTGTCAACGCCTTCAACGAGTACTTCGATTTCAGGAGCGGCCTGGATACCCGCACCCAGAGAACACCTTTCAGCGGGGGCAGCGGCAGGCTGCAGCGGACTCCAGAGTTAGGTAAGTCCACCCTGATCATGTCCTGGGTCTTCCTGGGGTTGGTAAGCTTGATCGGTATCTATTTTGCGGTGGTAGTCGGAATGGCCATCCTCCCTCTGGGTCTGTTGGGCCTGGCGATCATCTATTTGTATACCAACTGGATCACCCGTTATCCGCTCTTGTGCCTGATCGCTCCTGGTCTGGGCTTCGGGATTTTAATGGTGATGGGAACGGATTTCGCCCTGACCGGTTCCTACAGCTGGACTGCTTTTGCAGCCTCTCTGATACCTTTTTTCCTGGTCAGCAATCTGCTGCTTCTGAATCAGTTCCCGGATGTGGAAGCCGATCAGAGGGTTGGCAGGAAGCACTATCCCATCCAGATCGGCAGGACCAATAGCAGCCGCATCTACCTGGCCTTTCTGGTAATGCCCTTTTTAGTCATCATTGGGGGTGTGCTGGTCGGTGTGTTCCCCGCTACAGCCCTGCTGGGGCTGCTGGGTTTGGTTCTGGTCGTGCCCATTTTCCGGGGTGTCCTGACCCATGCTGAGGATACAGAAAAGCTGATCCCCATCCTGGGCCAGAATGTGCTGATCAACCTGGTAACACCGGTCCTGCTGGCTGTAGGACTGTTGATAGGTTAGTTGAGAAAAGTTGATTCCTTGCCGAATTTAACCGATCAGGTTATTCCTGGTTATTGTGCTGCCGGGGCGTTTTGGCAGGATTCTTTGATGAAATTTCGGATGGTGAGAGTCTAAAGCCTAAAAATGTTTTCTAAAGGGCATCTGCTAATCTGAAACCATAAAAATGTTCATCTGAAAAGATGCTCTTGATCCGACCTGGATCAAGGAAGAAGGTTATAGCGTAGAATACACCAGACAGTCCTTAATCCATCCCGCCAGGTGATCTTCTTTCCTTCTTCATAGGATCTCCCGTAATAGGAGATCCCGACTTCGTAAAACCTGGCTCCCAGCCTGGCCATTTTCGCGGTTAGCTCAGGCTCGATCCCAAAACCGTTTTCTTGAAGGTCGATCTGCTGAATGATCTCTGACTTGAACATCTTATAGCAGGTTTCCATGTCCGTCAAATTGAGGTTCGTGAAGACATTGGAGAAAAAAGTCAGAACTTTATTCCCGATCGAGTGCCAGAAAAACAGGATGCGGTGCGGCGATCCTCCTATGAATCTGGATCCGTAGACCACATCTGCAAATCCATTTATGATCGGTTCTATGAGCTTGTGATATTCCTGGGGTTCATATTCGAGGTCTGCATCCTGGATGATCACCAGATCTCCGCTGATCTCGGAAAACCCCCTGTTCAAAGCGGCTCCCTTACCTTGGTTCCGGTCCTGAAACAGTACTTTGATGTTGTCTACAGGAAGAGAGGCCTGGACTTTGTCCAGCTGGACAGGGTTTTTGCTGTTGGCGATATCCTGGAGGAATTCGCGGGATCCGTCCGAAGAGAAATCATCTACCAGGATGATTTCTTTTTCTATATCCACCCCCTGGACTTTGTATAGGATCTGCTGAATCGTATCAATCTCATTATAGACAGGGATGACAACTGATAATTTCATAGTGATCCTGATGTGCTTGGTATTGAACTGGTCTGGTAATTTGATGATAAAGGACGCTTTCTGAAATAATAATCCATCCATTACCGTTTGTCTAATTCTAATATAAAATCGGTCCAATCCCAGATTCCTGACCAGGAGAGCCGACAGTTTTTGGGAATATTGGGTCGATCTCAACCGGACACAACATTTCCCTCACCGTCAGCATCGCTGTGAGTCTGACGGCGGGAGAAAGCCAACGCGTCTAGTAAACCGTCTGGAACTGGTGTAATACGTACGAAATATCATCCCTGCATTTTTTATTGATTATGCAGAGACAGGGTCGAAAGTTCCATCCCTTAAATATTCATTAAAGTTTGCAGGGTCTCTCCTTGATTTCTATCCCTGAAATAATTTAATATAAATCCTCGTCCGGGTTCAAGGCCTGTAGGGGAAGGGGTGTTCTCCTCTTTTAGGTATATAATGAATTTAACATCCGGGAGATGGAAATGAACGAGAAAACCACCCGTATTATCCGCTGGACCGCCCGCATCTGGTCAGCTCTGATGGCAGCTTTGATCTTGATAATATTTATTGGAGATGCTGTTGCGGAGGGGATAGGACCGTTATTCGGCTTGTCCCTGAGAGATATCCTGATGATGGTCGCTTTTTTCATAGTTTTCCTGGGTTTGATCCTGGGTTGGAAATGGGAGCGGCTGGCAGGGTACTTGATCGTTGGTGGAATGGTCGCATTCTACCTGGTTGATTTTCTGTTGTCCGAGGATTTTCCTCGCGGTCCAACTTTCCTGATGATTGCATTTCCGGGTTTTTTATATTTACTGGCCAGCCTGAGAAAAGACGCTGTGGCAGCTTAATTGTCTATAAGCGAGCAATAAAAAATATCCCGGATAAAAGTCTAGCCTCCAGATTAAAGGCCAGCCGATCCAACCTGTGAGCTAACGCGAAACCGCTAGCCTTTTTAAGAGAATCTCCCTGAGAATCCTGATTAAACTGATCTCGACAATTCCTTTTCAGGGAGGAAAAGGTCATGTTCTTTGTCAGTTGAATCAGCCCCCTTTATATGGTTAAATCAGATACACATCCTGATTATCTGCTCTGTTCAGGAAATCTTTTATCTGTTGTCTTAGGAAAGATCGGCCTATAAAAAGTGTTGAGGTATACATGCCAGAAAAGGAATTTGATGATTTCCTGTTCCGCCAGGATATCGAACAAGCTGCCCCTTTTGTTGCTGAGCTGATCCACTGGGAGGATGAACGCCAGGCCCGCAAGCTGATCTTCATCCCTTCCCAATCCTATGTTCCCCGGGCAGTGAGGAGCGCCCTAGGCTCCCGGTTTCAGAATATCTACGCTGAGGGATACCCGCCTTCTCAGCTGATCCGGGCGGATGCGAGGGAGCTGGAGGATGTCGCTTGGCACCTGGCCAACTACCGGCGCTATGCCGACAGACGCTTCTATAAGGGGAAGGAATATGCCAACCTGGTGGAGTGCCTGGCCCAGCGCAGAGCAGCTGAGCTTTTTGCCACTCCCGACACCCCGGCTGAGGAGATCTATGTCAATGTCCAGTCCCTATCCGGCACCCCGGCCAATCTGGCTGTTTACTGGACCCTGCTGGAGCCAGGAGACACGCTGATGGGGCTGGATCTGTATCAAGGTGGGCACCTCTCTCACGGTTCTGAATTCAATATCTCCGGTCAGCGCTATCAGGTGGTTTCCTACGGCGTTGATCCAGAAACCGAACGGCTGGATTACGACGCCATCCGGGAGCTGGCCCTGGAGCACCGCCCCCGGATCATCGTGGCTGGGTACACTTCCTATCCCTGGGCGCCGGACTGGGCTGAATTCCGGGAGATTGCCGATGCCTGCGGAGCGTACCTGATGGCTGATATCTCCCATGTGGCCGGCCTGGTTTCCGCGGGCGTTTACCCCAGCCCGCTGGGCATCGCCGATGTGGTGACCTTTACCACCCATAAAACGCTCATGGGACCGCGCGGAGCGGTGGTGCTGACCACAGATGAGGAACTGGCTGGACAGATCGACCTGGCGATTTTCCCTGGTGAGCAGGGGGGACCTCATGTCAATAAATTCGCGGCCATGGCCGTTGCTTTCCAGATTGCCCGGACAGATAAGTTCCGGAAGCTTCAGAAGCAGATCGTGGCCAATGCCCGGGCCCTGGCGGAGGGATTGACCAGCCGGGGATTGCGCCTGGCTTACGGTGGTACGGATACGCACCTGCTGCTGCTGGACCTGAAGTCCATTCCTGCCCCGGCAGCTTTACCGACCGGACAGGAATACCCGATCTGGGGGGAGCCCGCCGTGCGGATCCTCGATCTGGCAGGCATGGTGACCAACAAGAACACCATCCCCGGTGATCTGGAAACCTCCCTGGCCACTGGCATCCGCCTGGGGACGCCCTGGCTGACCCAGCGCGGCCTGAAAGAGCAGGACATGGATGAGATTGCCGGACTGATGACCCGGCTGCTTACCAACCTGAAGCCTTTTGCTTACCAGGGATTGGCAGGGGTGCTGCCACGTGCCAAGGTCGATGGGAAAGTGCTGGAAGAGGTTCGTGCTGGTGTGGCGGAGATCGCCGCCAGGGCGGGGATTGACTTCCAGATAGAGGGATATGGCTATCCCCATTATCAGGAGCTAAAGGATAACGGGGGTGAGCGGCCATCCAGAATTAAGGTATCCGGCTTCAGAGCCCGACAGTTCCTGGACCAGCTGGTACCTGCCAACCTCTTGAAGTTGAAGACGGATGAAAAGATAACCAGCTACCTGCTGGATTCCACCGGCGAGCTGCTTGCGGAAGCTGTCATCAAGCGCTGCCAGATGGATGAAGCTGGAAGGGATTGTTTATTGATCAACTGCGCTGGAGATAGCATGGTCCGGGTGCTCTCCTGGCTGCGGGGTATCAGCGACGGCTATACCCTGTTTGACAGGAAAGACCTCTACCGCAAGGTGGAAGGTCCGGTGGTAGTGGAGCTTGTTCCTGCAGAAAAAGGCTACTTCATGCCGGATATCAGACCGGGCATCCCGGCAGCTGAGCTGTTCCAGGCCAACCCGGGGCGTTTTGATCTTTCCAAGCCTTACTTTGTCGGTCAGGATGTCCTGGCCGATGTCGCGCCTGAAGCGGCCGCGGAACCCTGGGTTTGGGAAGAGCCGGAATCGGAACTCAAGAAAACAGAGCTGCACGGGGTTCATCAAGAAATGGGAGCCAAGCTGGTCCCCTTTGCAGGCTGGGAAATGCCTGTGCGCTACAGCTCAGTGCTGGAAGAGCATCAGGCGGTCCGTACCGCGGCCGGCCTGTTTGACGTGGCCCATATGGGCGTTTTTGAGATCTCTGGCCCCAATGCCACTACCTTTCTGGATATGGTTTTCTCCAATTATGTGGCCTGGCTGGATGACGGAGAATCACTTTATGGTTATTTCCTGGCCCCGGACGGCAGCGTGATCGATGATGGGATCCTCTACCGCCTGCGGGATGATTATTATTACCTGGTCATCAATGCCTCCAACGAGAACAAGGACTGGGATTGGCTGAACGCCGTCAATGACGGCAGAGCCATCATCGACGCTGAACGTCCCTGGGTCCGGGTGGAATACCCCGCGATCCTCCGGAACTTGAAGGACCCCGGGTCGGGAAAGGACCAGAAGCGTGACATCGCTCTCCAGGGACCTGCCTCGCTGGCCATCCTGCAGGCCCTCACCGACGACCCGGCTCTCAAGAAATCCCTGGCCCGGCTGCGGCGAACGGCCCTGCTGGACTGCCAGCTGGCGGGGATCCCCCTGGTAGTTGCCAGGACAGGTTACACAGGAGAGAATTGGGGCTTTGAGATCCTTGTCCACCCCGATCAGCTGGAGAAGCTTTGGAAGGCCATTCTGAAAGCTGGAGAGCCGCTGGGAGTGAAGCCGGCCGGTCTGGCCTGCCGGGATTCTACCCGCATCGAGGCTGGCCTGCCCCTTTATGGTCATGAGCTGGCTGGCCCGCTGGAGATCTCTCCGGTAGAAGCGGGCTTCCCTGGCTATGTCAAATACCACAAACCCTTTTTTGTCGGGCGGGATGCCCTGCTGGCGGAGGAGAAGGGCCGCCAGCGGGAGATTGTTCGCTTCCGCTGCAACCTCAAACACACCCGCCGGCCCAGCTCCCTGGACCCGGTGGTGGATGAACACGGAGCCCAGGTTGGGCAGGTGACCAGCTGTTCGCTGGATGCCAGCGGCTACCTGGTCGGCCTGGCGCTGGTGCACCGCCGCTGTGCCGGGGAGGGTACTGCATTGCGGATTTTCCCGATGCAGGGGAAATCCCTCCAGGAAGGATTACTGAGGGGGAGCAAGGTTATCCTGCCGGTTGAAGTGACCGTACTGTCCAGATTCCCTGAAAAGGGCGGACAGCGGCCGCGCTGGACCCGCGGAGAAGATTAACGGATTATAATTTCCTTCCAAATCCATCAGCCGCGATATCTTAGTATGGTAAGATAATCGCGGTTGTTTAATTTTCCAGCAGGCAGCTCCTGCCTCATAACTCGGGAGGATTTTATGGATCCTATTATTTTTACAATCCCTGGCACCAATATTTCGCTGCATTGGTATGGGGTGATCATGGCCGTGGGCATCATTTTAGCCGGGTTGGTCGCTGAGTGGGGCGTCCGCCAGCGGGGGGAAAATGGTGATTATATCTGGGAATTGCTGATCTGGGCTGTGCCGTTTGGGATTGTCGGAGCGCGGCTCTGGTATGTGGCCAACGATATCCTCGGGGGAGGAAGGTATTATCTGGACAACCCGCTGCAGATTCTCAACCTACCCCAGGGAGGGCTGCATTTTTACGGAGCGGTGTTGTTTGGTGCCCTGGGCGGATTGATCTACGTCAAAAAGAAACAGCTGGATTTCAGGATCTTCCTGGACGCCGCGGCGCCGGCCCTGCTGATTGGACAGGCTCTGGTAAGGCCGGCCAACTTCATCAACCAGGAGCTTTACGGGCAGCCGACCACCCTTCCCTGGGGCATCCGCATTGAAGAAGCCCACCGCATCATGCCCTGGAAGAATATGTACCAGTTCCCCTACGATACCACCCTCTTCCATCCCACTTTCGCCTACGAAATGCTCTGGAACTTCCTGGCTGCCGGGATTTTGCTCTGGATAGCCCTGGAATTCAAAAAGCGGGTTAAACCAGCCTCGATCTTTGCTGGTTGGCTGGTGCTGGAAGGTATCGGCAGGGAGATCATCGAGTTCTTCCGGCCAGATCAACCCCGCATCCCCGGTACGGACATCAGCTATTCCCGGGTTGTGGCCGGGCTGATGGTCCTGGCAGGAATTATCTGGCTGCTGTATAAGTATGAGATCATCAAGATCCCCTTCCTGAAACAGGGGCCGGATGAGTACCACCTGTCCCCCGGAGCTGAATCCGGGAAGGACGAATAGAATTTCATGAAAGCAAAGGAGCAGCCATCCGGCTGCTCCTTTTTGTATAATATGCGGACTTTATTGTTTGGGGCAGATACAGTAGGGGCCTGCGGTTGCTGAACCTTCATGCCATTCTCCTCCTGCCAGAAGGCACTCTTCCTCCTTCAGGGTCGAGCTGCAGGTAAGAGGACGCGGTGTGGGGGTCGGTGTGAGAGTTGGCGTTGGGGGAGCGATCCGGGTGGGGATCAGCTCCGGGTCCGCGTCGAAGTCTGCCAGGGAGGCGGAGATCCAGCAGCGCATCTTGAGGATCAGATCCTCGATATACAGCCACAGCGGGAGATGGCGTTCGGAGCGGGCCAGGATCTCGAATTCGGTGCCGGATTCGAAAGCTGTGGCCGTGTCATAGACTGTTCCCGGTCCCAACCGGCAGAAGGCATTCTTGTTGAGTTTCCCCTTGCTGTTTTCTGGTTCAGGGGTTGGCTCAGGCAGGAACTGGTAGTCCCACCCGAAATTGATGTCAGCGGCATCCTCAGCGCTTCCCAGAACGAGTTCGAACTCCGCCGGATCCGCATCCCGTACCGGATAGGTCCAATTGCCAGGGATGAGGATAGTGTCATTGGGGGCGGCCAGAGCGTCGACCGTCAGGCACCAGGTGCCAGCATTAAGCCCGGGCAGGGTGTACTCCCCATTGGCGTCGGTCAGGACGATGCCGGAGACAGCCGGGGGAGAAGCCGGACAACTGCCGTAGTAAAGTTTCACCTGCACCCCGGCAATGCCTGGCTCGCCAGGATCATAGATCCCATCCGCTCCCAGACCTCCTCCCGGTAGATTGATGCAACCTGGAGGTGGAGATGAGGGGGGTGAACTGGGCACCGCGCAGAGATCATGCCAGACCAGGCCGCTGATCGAGGAGTCGCCCAGCGGGGAGAGCAGGTAGCGGAAATTGACGTCCTCCTGGGTTTCTCCCGCTGCGAGATTGACCTCAATATCGTCCGGGTAGAGAGTTTGCTGGAGGGGGGATGTTTCCAGACAGTAGTCGTCTGCAGGCAGATCAAGGATCTCGTAATAACCGCTGCCGTCCGATTCCGCCGTTTCCAGGATAGGCCCGGCAGGCGGGCAGCTGCCTTCATGGATATCCACCATAACCCCGGTCATGAAGCCGTCCTCGAGGTCGCGGATGTCATTACGGTTAGCGTCTATATAGGTCCAGCCGCTGATCGACCCACTGGAAGGGGTATTCTCAAAAGCCCCCCGGTCGCATCCCAGGCCCTGGGGTCGGGAGGTGTAGTTCTGGTCGTTAGCGGTGCACAGGTCAGGCACGCCGCTGTCAATCGCCGGACTGCCGGTTCCCAGAGGGTAGCTGGGCGCCAGGCTGCCGTAAAATCCCAGCGGTTCCAGCAGGGGGTCAGTGGCGGAAAGATCATGGGGTCCGGACAGACCGCAGCTACCGTCGCTGGACAGGTTGTAATCCAGGGAATCTGGGGGGAGGCCGCCGCAGTTGCCACCTGGATTGTTCGCCAGGATCGAACTGCGGATTTTGATTTCAGTTCCGGCGTCGACCCGCAGTCCTTCAGGGTTGTTGCCGGCGATAGTGATGAAGCGTAGATCAAAGTTGCCGGTATTATAGATCCCGGCTCCGCCTACCCCACCCTGGGCAGTGTTGCCGCTGATGGTCACATTCTTGAGCAGCAGGCCGCCGGTAGGTACCGGGCCGTTGTTGTAGATTCCTCCGCCAACGGGACCGGTGGCAGTGTTGTCGGTGATCCCGCTTTCGTAAAAATGTACCAGGCCGTTGTTGTTGAACATACCACCACCTGACGCGGCAGTGTTCTGTGACAGCCAGCTGTTGGTGAACTGGGTATAGGAATCCGTCCAGCTGTAGACAGCGCCCCCTCTATCGGTTGCCTGGTTGTTCTCAAAGACCAGGCCTTCCCCGATTAGATCTCCGTGGTTCCAGGCTGCGCCGCCGTCCAGCCCTGCCTGATTCATCTCAAAAGTGCTGTTGGTGATGGTCATCTCTGCGTCCACCCCATTCCAGAGCGCTCCCCCGGAGGATGTGGCCTCATTTCCGGTGAAAGAACTGTCCTCGATGATGGCGGTGGCGTTATCGAGATTGTAGATCGCTCCTCCATACCCGGCTGTGTTGGCCAGAAAGTGACCTCCTTGCAGGTTGAGGTTGCTGGTGTTGAAAATGCACCCACCCCGGGCATCCCCCATCCCTCCCGGGGGAATTGAAACGCTGTTGTAGTTGCATGTGAAAGAGATCAGAGTCAGGTCCCCCTCGTTGAGCAGGCCTCCTCCGATGATGGCATCGCCGTCAGCCAGCCAGATGCCCTCAAACTGGACATTGGCGCCGGAGTGGATGTGGAAAGCGCGCTCAATCCCGCCGTCAATCGAGGGTGCTCCGGTGCCGATGATCACCAGATCCTCAGTGATATCAAGATCCCCGGTCTCGCCCAGGTCTTCATTGTCCCCGTCAATTGTCAGAGTATATCCCCCGGCTGGCAGGTTGATGGTCTGAGCTCCGGGACAGGCGTTAGCGTTGAGGACCGCTTCTCGCAATGAGCAGTCCCCTGCACTGCAAACCATGTCATTGGTATCATCCGTCTTGGTAACCGTGTAGGTTGGGGAGCAGTTGGGGGTAGGGGTGCAGGATGTGATCAGCACCGCCAGACCGATGAAGACCAGCAGAGAGATCCACTTGGTGTGAGGTTTCATCTTGGAGCCTCCTTTTTCGAGCACGATGCGCTAGAGAATACATCGATCCAGAGAAACTTTATTAATTTATAAACGTATAGATAATGGGAATTGTTACACTGAGTTTATTCTACCAAAGTAAAGAGGTGATTGCCGGGATAAAACGGATGGTCTCAGGGAATTAGCGGATTTGGTTCCCTGAGGTGTTTTAGAGTTTGGAAACTCATGTTAGGATTAACTTGATAATCGCAGTTATCAGGGCATATTCAGAGGAGAACAGTCATGGACAAAAGAAAGCGTACATCGATCGCCGGCGGAGTGATTCTGATCCTGATCGGTGTCGTATTGTTTATCGCCCAGATCAGGCCGGATCTGCTGCCTGATTTCTGGCGGGAATTTTCCTGGCCCTGGGTCGTTGTTGGGGTAGGAATCTTCCTGTTTGCTCTGGGAGCTATCCTGGGAGAGCCGGGTTTAGCGGTCCCGGCGACTATCGTGGGCGGAATCGGCGGTATTCTGGCCTACCAGTATTACTATAATGATTTTCAGAGCTGGGCCTATCTGTGGACTCTGATCCCGGGATTTGTGGGAATGGGGATCATTCTCATGAAATTGCTCGGAGGAGAGGGTTCCTTGAAGGAGGGCGCCAATCTGCTGCTGATCAGCTTCACAATGCTGGCTGTCTTTGGCTCGTTCTTTGGAGCCCTGGGGTTAGCGGGAAAGTACTGGCCGGTGCTGCTGATCCTGCTGGGCGTGACCCTGTTGATCCGTACTTTTATCAAGAAGCGTTGATAGCTGGACGAAAAGTCCGACGGGAGAGTGGCTGATGCGTTCTGGTCGATTGTTCTGGGCTGTGATATTGATCGGGTTGGGGTTTCTGTTCCTGGCCAATAACCTGGGTTTTATCACTGTCAATGTCTGGGGGCTGTTCTGGCCGGTTTTCCTGGTCCTGCTGGGAATCTGGTTTCTGCTGGGCTCGACCGCCAAAACTGCGGTGCCTCCCCTGGAGGAAGATTCGGTTGAATTGGGTGAGGCGGAAAGCGCTTCGATCACCGTAAAGTATGGTGGGGGAAGATTGACTCTTAATGGCAGCGCCCAGCTGGGCCAACTGGTCTCAGGAAGATTCGCCAATGGTCTGGATGCCCATCTGGAGCGCGAGGGCAATCACCTGAAGGCCGTCCTGCAGCCCCGGCACAGGTCCTTTGGGGACGTCATTTTCCCGGGCAGCTGGATTTCCGGCAGGGGTCTGGTCTGGGACTTTGGTCTGTCAAAGGAAATACCCCTGGCTCTGGTATTTGAGATTGGTGCTGCGGAAGTCGATCTGGATCTGAGTGAGCTGCAGGTCAGAGACCTGGTGATAAAAACCGGAGCCAGCTCCACCGCGATAAAGCTTCCGGATGGGGCAGGTGCGACCAGTGTTACGGTCGAAGCCGGAGCAGCTTCCCTGGACATCACCGTCCCGGAAGGCGTGGCAGCCCGGATTTCAGCGGATTCCGGCCTTTCCTCTGTGATTGTGGACCAGAACAGATTCCCAAAACAGGCCGGGGTCTACCAGTCTCCGGGTTATGACAGCGCTGGGAATAAGGCCGATATCCGGATCGAGTCTGGAGTGGCAAAAGTCGAGATTCACTAGGAGGTATTATGAGGGGGAATTGACCCAGCGCATAGGGAGGAAAATTATGTTCACCAAAGGTCGTTATATCAATCTGACAGAGGGACCAGGGCCAGAAGCTGACGGCTCTGAAGTGAAGTTCAGCCTGGACTCTCAAGACGTGCAGCTTTCCCGAAAACCCATGGGCTGGATCTGGCCCCGTAAGGTGGTATTTCGCAGAGAAGGGGAAGAGTGTAGGAAGCACCTGATCGATTTCGGTCCCCTGCTGCAGGTCTTCCTTTCCGGGGTGAGCCTGCTGCTGGCAGCCCTGGAAGTGCTCAAGCGCTATCTCAGCCGGAGAGAGGATCTGAACGGAGGACAGTTTCAGGGATCCGTCTGAGATGGGAGGTCCAGCATCCTGGTTTGCAAAATGGGGAGAGCTGTTGAGAAGGGCCAGAAGGCCCTTCTTTATTTAGCTGGGCTGGAATGATAATTGCACTTAACAGGCAGAAGGGTGGACCCTCTCGTGAGGGGACGAAATTTCATACACTTAGTTAACGCCAGCTTGTTATAATAATGCCATGATTTTTAACGATAATTCTCAATATTATCGTCTGATTTCCAGGGATGAAGGATGGTGGATCCATGATGCGATTTGACCGTTTCACAGAACGGGCCCAGGAAGCTGCCCAGCGCGCGGCAGAGATCATCCAGCGCTACGGGCACAACCAGATAGATACGGAACACATCCTGCTGGCGCTGATCGAGCAGCCGGAAGGCGCCATCTCGCAGATCCTGGAATCCCTCAACATTCAGGGAATTGAACTCAGCGACCGGCTGGATTACATTCTGAAAAACACCCAGAAAGCCAGCATCTTCGGCAGCCGGGGTGCCGGACAGGTCTTTATCACCCCGCGGGTGAAGCGTATTGTCGATGTTGCCAACCAGGAAGCCAATCGGCTCAAGGACGAGTTCATCTCTACCGAGCACCTTTTCCTGGCTATCCTGGATGAGAAGAATACCCCGGCAGCCAGGCTGCTGGAAAACCAGGGTCTAACCAAGGACCGGGTTTACCGGGCCATCGATCAGCTCCGGGGAGGTCAGCGGGTGACCGACCCCCAGGCAGAAAGCCGCTATAAAGCCCTGGAAAAGTTCTCCCGGGATATGACCAAACTGGCCCGTGAGGGCAAGCTGGACCCGGTGATCGGCCGGGACGCAGAGATCCTGCGTGTGATCCAGATCCTATCCCGGCGCACCAAGAACAACCCGGTGATGATCGGCGAGGCCGGAGTCGGCAAGACGGCCATAGTGGAAGGCCTGGCCCAGAAGATTGCCACAAACGATGTCCCGGAGATCCTTTCCGGGAAACGGGTGGTAGCGCTGGACATGGGCGCCATGATCGCTGGCTCCCGCTTCCGGGGTGAGTTCGAGGAGCGCCTGAAAGCTGCTATTGATGACGTCAAGCAGGCGGAGGGGGAAGTGATCCTGTTCATTGACGAGCTGCACACCGTGGTGGGCGCTGGAGCCGCTCAGGGAGCGATGGACGCCTCCAATATGCTCAAGCCGGCTCTGGCACGTGGTGAGCTGCAGTGCGTCGGGGCTACTACCCTGGACGAGTATCATAAATATATCGAGAAGGACAGCGCCCTGGAGCGCAGATTTGCCCCGGTCTATATCGAAGAACCCTCTGTGGAAGAGACCATCCAGATGCTGGAAGGTCTGCGGGATCGCTACGAAGCCCACCACAAGGTGCGCTTTTCCGATGAAGCCCTGCGTACGGCAGCCATGCTGGCCGACCGTTATGTGACTGACCGCCACCTGCCTGACAAAGCCATCGACCTGATGGATGAGGCGGCAGCCAAGCTGCGGGTTGCCCTCTATTCCCTGCCCCCGGAGCTGAAAGAAAAACAAGCTGAAATCGAGCATCTTAAGAACGAGGAAGAGGTTGCCGGGCAGGAGCGCGATTATGAGCGGGCTGCCCTGATGCAGACCCAGCGCCTCCGCCTGGAAGAGGAGTTCTTCAAGGCACGAGAAGAATGGGAATCGGAACATGAGCTGGACGAGGTGGTGGACGAGAACGATGTCGCTGAGGTGGTTTCCCAGTGGACTGGCATTCCCATGACCCAGATGCTGGAAGCTGAAGCTGAGAAATTGCTAAAGATGGAAGAGCGCCTGCACGAACGTATCATCGGTCAGGATGCAGCCATCGAGGTCATCTCGGATGCCATCCGCCGGGCCAGGTCGGGACTCAAGGATCCCAAGCGGCCAATCGGCTCTTTTATCTTCATCGGCCCCTCCGGGGTTGGCAAGACCGAGCTGGCCAAGGCTCTGGCTGAGTTCCTGTTCGATGATGAGGATGCCCTCTTGCGATTGGATATGAGCGAATACCGGGAACAGCACACTGCATCGCGGCTTTTCGGGGCGCCTCCTGGATATGTTGGCTACGAGGAAGGGGGCCAGCTGACCGAGGCAGTCCGCCGCCGGCCTTACCGGGTGATCCTCTTTGATGAGATCGAAAAGGCACATCCCGAGGTCTGGAACACCCTGCTGCAGATTCTGGACAACGGCCGGCTGACCGATGGGCAGGGGCGCCAGGTGGATTTCCGCAACACGGTGTTGATCATGACCAGCAACCTGGGGACAGAGTATGTCAGCCGCTCTGGCAGCCTGGGGTTCCTGGACAGCGCTGCCAGCTCCAAAGACAAGGAAGCCCGTGAGAAGATCGACAAGGCCCTTAAGGATGCCTTCCGGCCCGAGTTCCTCAACCGCATCGACGAGATCATCACCTTCTCGCCGCTGACCGAAAAGGATATGATCAAGATCGTCGATCTGCAGCTCGAGGATGTCGAGGCCCGCCTGGAGGAGAACGGGCTCAAGGTTGAGCTCAGCAAGGGCGCTCGCAAATGGCTGGCCCAGAACGGCTACTCGGCTGATTTTGGGGCCCGTCCCTTAACCCGGGCCCTGCAGAAATATATTGAGAGCCCGCTTTCCAAGAAGCTGCTGGAGGGAGAATACAAACCCGGCGATGTGGTTCTGGTGGACCTGGACCCCGAGAACGGGGAGGAGCTGATCTTCAAGAAGAAGTGAAATCCTGAGATCTGAGAATACGAGATTCAAAGACCCGGCTCTGGGAAGGGCCGGGTCTTTGTTTGCCTTGAATGAGGCTGGCTGATTAGAAATCAGGGTGGTGGGGTTTTCTCGAGGATGCTGGGGACCTATGCCTTTATGGCTGCATGACCACAAGATTATCGAAGTGGATCTCTGCCATCGGAATGTCGAATGTGCCCGCTATCAAGCCCACATCACCTCCAGTGAAAGAGGTATCCCCCGCAGTAGCTATCTTCTGGCCATTAACGTATAAGGTCAGTTCGCTTCCAACGCAATCAAAGCGCAAATGGTTGGTCTCAAAGAAGCCATTGATTCCATTTACCTTTTCCATTTGTTCACTGGAAAGGTAGGTTGTAGACTCAGCGTCGGTTTTGCCAATTACAGCATACCCATCGCTGCTGATGATCCCAAAATAAAAATTCGGGGTTTCGGGTGTCCCGGAATAACGGCAGATCAAACCATAATCATTGTCGTCTTCCCCACGAAAGCGATATGCGTCGGCTTCTATCCTGACATCCCCCTCGAAATACTGTCCCGGGTTAGCCCAAATGTCATATTGAGACTCATTGATAAAAACACTGTAAACACCATCAGAATAATCTGTCGATCCCTCCTCCCATGAATTACGATCCCATCCGGTGTCGGGGGAAGAAAAATCGTCAGAAAAGAGAACCTCTCCATTTGGGTTTGAAGAAGATTCGGGGGCGTCGGCTGGATAGGGCGTGCTGGTTGGTAGAGGGGCATTAGTGGGAACATCAACGACAGGTGAAGTCAACCGGCAGGACAACAATAATAATGCTGCTAACATCAGGGCAAGAAATGTTTTAATTGTTTTTCTCTTCATGATCTCTCCAAAATTATCTCAAACAAAATCTGTGAATTTATTATGAACGATTAATCGGCAAGTGACCTGACTCGTTGTTTGGAATCCTCTCTATATTAATGCAAGTTGACAGAATTTGGTAGAGGGAACCAGTTCCTGAATGCTGGTCAGGCTGAGCGGTGTCATGGCGCGGGTCATACCCTGCTGGTGGTCCAGGCCGAGAAAGACATGCAGGCTGCCGTCCGGGGTGTCCGGATCGTCTATTGGATAGAGTGATTTGATCGGGCGGGTTTGCAGCTGGTAGGTCTGCCCCCCAGCCCTGGCCCATTCGATATCCTGAGGGGACCTGAAATGATCCTCGACCCGGGAACCCAGTGCGGCCAAAGCCAGGATCTGCTGGTCCATCAGTGTCTGTTTATGACTGAGGTCAACAGGGAGAGATTCCTGTTTTGTGCCTCCATTTCGGTCCGGGTAGCTGGTGGTGTCTTGATCAGTGAACTGGCGGTTGATGATCGGGTGGGTACGTTTATCGACCAGATTGACCCCCTTTCCGCCTACCAGCGGGAAATCGCTGGGACGGATCTCGGGAAAGGTGAGGGTCAATGGCTGGCTGTCGGTCATGAAAACCCCCGTCTGGTTGCTCCAGATAAGTTTTTCCTAATACAATCCTGTATTGGAAAACAGTTTTGCCATCGGGATTTCTACGTCTCCGCTCCTCACATTGCGAATCCGGCCTTTTTGCGCTACACTCATAATATCCTTCTAGCTCACCCCGGGGATACCTATGTTATTCAAAGATACCGTCTTTATCGGCATTGACCCCTCCTCTGACGAGGGAGCCCTGACCTATGCGGTCCTGGACCAGGAATTGAACCTGCTGGCCATGTCCCAGCAGGAGCTCACTACGGTTTCCGCCTTCGTTGGCGGGCAGAAATCAGCCGTTGTGGGTGTGAACGCTCCCCGCCGCCTCAATCAGGGCTTGATGGAGGAAGACAGGGTGCGGGATAGCCTCAGGCCTCAGCCCAATCCCGGGCGCTGGACCAAGTTCCGGGTGGCTGAGTACCTGCTCTTCCAGCGCAATATCCGGATTCCTAAAACCCCCGGGGATCTCTCGGATTGTCCCGGATGGATGCGGGTCGGATTCAAGCTCTTCCGGCGCCTGGAGGATATCGGTTTTGCGGATTACCCCGCAGATGACCGGCGCCAGCTCATGCTGGAAGTTTATCCCCACGCGGCCTACACTGTCCTGCTTGATAGAATCCCTTACCTGAAAAAGACCCTGGAAGGCAGACTGCAGCGCCAGCTGCTGCTGCATTCCCTGGAAGTGGATGTGCCCGATCCCATGCAGATTTTCGAGGAAATCACCCGCTACAAGATCCTCCACGGACAGCTGCCCCTGGATGGTTTATATTCGGTGGAGGAGCTGGACGCGCTGATGGCCGCTTATATAGCCTGGAAGGCGGCTCTGAGACAAAAAGAGATCACCCTGGTGGGGGATTCGCGAGAGGGTGAGGTCGTCCTGCCAGTCAAAGAGCTGAAACCAAAATATCATTGATTCCCAGCAGTGGTGGATATCCGTCAGTTCAATTTGCCAGGAGACAATTGAGAGAGTACCCCTATGGAAAATAAAAAGACCCTTTTCATCATCAACCCTAACGCTAATCTCGGCCAGGCCTGGAGGCAGGCTGCTGATCTCAAACCCATCATGGAAGAGTTTGGAGGGGCGGATTGGGCCGGTTCTGTGTACCCGACCCACGCTATCGAGCTTGCTAAAAAGGGTGTCGAGGACAGCTACGATCTGATCATCGCTGGTGGGGGCGATGGCACCGTCCATGAAGTGGTCAACGCCATCATGTCTTTCCCGAAGGAGCGCCGACCCGCTCTGGGTGTGGTGCCGCTGGGTTCTGGAAATGATTTTGCCCATGCAGTTGGCATGGACACCGCTCCGTGGAAAGCCCTGCGGCAGATCTTCACCGGCCAGGAAAACTGGATCGATATCGGCGAGGTGAACGATGAATGGGGTCGGACTGCTTACATCGACAACACCCTCGGGGTGGGATTTGACGCTATCGTCACTATCTATTCCCATGAGCTGCCTATCGTGCGGGGTTTCGCGATGTACCTGGCGGCAGTGCTGAAAACCATCTTTGTCAATCACCAACCGATCGGTATGAAGATCACCCTTGATGGCCAGCCGGTCCGGGAGGAGCATTTGCTGATGCTTACCCTTTGCAACGGTAGCCGGGAGGGCGGTGGGTTTCTGCTTTACCCCGATGCGTCTCAAAGGGACGGGATCCTTAATTATGTGACCGTTGAAGAGGTCAGCCGCTTGACCATGCTTTTCACAATGCTGCCTGCCTTTATGAAAGGCACCCATCTGCCACACCCCAAGGTAGGTTCTGGCTCGTTTAAAAGCTTGGTAGTGGAAGCCGATAGTCCGCTCTACATCCACATTGACGGCGAGGTCTTTTCCGGTTTCACCAATGATCTGCGCAGGATCGAGGTGAAAGTGCACCCCCAGGCCCTGCGGGTCCTTTCCTGAGAGCACCACCGATGACTGACCTGTGGCACAGCCTGCATAGATCCGAGTTCAGCTATCTGAAAGCGGTCGCTGAAAGCTGGGGCTTGCCCTTTAACGCCCCCGACGCCCGCCAGGGGGTGGATCAGCTGGCTGAGGTCCTGCTCGCCAGTGATCTTCTGCTGGGAATCAAGGAGATCCTGTCTAAGGAGGAATTGCAGGCTCTGCTCTGGCTGGATCAGCAGGGAGGCAGGGCGCCCTGGGACCAATTCACCCGCCAATTTGGTGAGATTCGCCAGGTGGGAGCCGGCCGGCTGGACCGGGAAAAGCCCTATCTCGACCCCATCTCCCCGGCAGAAGGCCTGTGGTACCGCGCTCTGGTAGCCAGGGGGTTCTTCGACACAGAGACAGGTTTTCAGGAGTTTGCCTATCTGCCCCAGGACATCCGGGAGATCATCATGCCGCTGATCGATCCAGAGCGGATCTTCCAGGACCAGCCCCCTTTTTCCTGCCGGGTGGCTGCACAGCGGGAAAGGGAGTTCCAGGAGCTGGCCTCAACTGCCCTGCTGGATCATCTTCCCGCCCTGCTGGCGGGGCTGCGCATGGGCCTCGATCCCCGGATCCACCTGCCCGGTGTGAGTGATCTGGAGCTGGCTTTCTACAGCTATTTGGCCCAATCTGCCGGTCTGGTGGATGAGAGGGGGAAAGTCTCCCCGGAGAACATCCGCCAGTTTTTCGAGCTTGATGAAGGACAGGCGCTGGGAAAACTCTGGGCCAGCTGGAGGGAGAGCGCGGCGCCGGGAGAGCTGGGTATGGTGCCCGATTTCCAGATCGATGGAGAACTGGGGTTTGACCACCATCAGCTCCGGGTACGGGTAAATGGTTATTTAAAGGCTCTTGGTCCGGGAGAATGGTGGAGTATAGAATCTTTTATCGCCCAGGTGAAGGAACGCGATCCTGATTTTCTGCGCAGTGGCGGGGAATACGACAGCTGGTTCGTCCGGCGCCCGGAAAGCGATGAGTTCCTGGCTGGGTTCCAGCACTGGGATGAGGTAGAAGGGGACCTGCTGCGCTATTTCCTCAGCGGACCGCTGCACTGGCTGGGATTGATGGATCTGGGAGCGCCGGAAGAGGACAGTCGGCCGCTGGCATTTCGGCTTTCTGCTCTGTTCGAGGATTTTTCTGCAGGAAAGATCCCCTCCCTCCAGCCCGCAAAGCCTGACCGGATCCAGCTCCGTTCTCAGGGAGAGATCCGCATGACTCCTGCCGTCCCCCGTAAGATCCGCTACCAGATCGCCCGCTTCTGTGACTGGTACCCGCTGAAAGCGGAGGCCTATCAGTTCCGGATCTCACCTGCCTCCCTGGCCAGGGCGGAAAAACAGGGACTCCGGGTAGCCCATCTGCTTTCCCTGCTGGAAAATCATGCCGAAGCCATACCTCCCAACATCCTGGCGGCTCTGCAGCGCTGGGAAAAGCAGGGCACCCAGGCTTCAATAGGGAGCAGATTGGTGATGAGGGTGGGGTCTCCGGCTGTCCTTAAAGCTTTGAAGAGATCAAAAGCCAGCCGCTATATCCTGGAACAGCTGGGACCGACTGCCGTGATCATCCGTCCAGGCAGCCAGGACAAAGTCGCCCAGGCTTTGATCGAATTGGGGTTCTTCATCATGATCGAGGATCAGAGCGGTTCCCAGACCTGATAGAGACTCAAATCCCCTTCTTTTCCGTCTGAATAAAAGCTTTCCAGAATCTTAAAGCCCCCTTTTTCAGCCAGACCGGTAAGCTCCTCAGGTGTGAAGTGGTGCAGATAGCGAATGCCTGAGCCGCCGCGCCGCCAATCCAGCAGGTAGTCCCCTTCCTCAACGTCTTCTTCGCTAAGGCCCACTCTGTCCCAGTCCAGGGTTCTGCTCCGGAAACGCTCGCTCTTCAGGAACTGCCAGTTGGAGAGGTAGAACTTTCCCCGCTCATCCAGGTTGCGGTGGATGTTCCTGACCACTTCTAGACGCAGATCCCGGGATGGGATATGGTGCAGAGCAGCGAAACAGAGGATCACCTCAAATGTGTCCCCGGGCAGGGAGGCTGACCAATCCTCCTGGGCCAGGTTCAGGGGGGTGAATTCTACCTGGAAGGTCGCTGGTTTTTCCCGGGAGGCCTCTTCCAGTAGGGCCGGGCTGAAGTCCGTGCCCAGGTAAGAGCCCCGAAAGCCGGCGGCAGCCAGCTGACGGGCCAGCTGGCCGTTGCCGCAGCCCAGGTCTAGGATGGAAGTTGTTGGGGGGAGCTGGTCCAGAACCCTCATGACACCCGGCTGCACCCGCCCCCGGGTTTCCGAAAAGTCAGAGGCGAAGCTTTGGTAAAATTGGTAGTTGAGGGCCAGAATTCTTTGGGCGACCGTGGATTCCATGTTGGTATTATACGCTATGGAGAACTGGCCGCTCTGCATCGGGGCAGAACGAGATCAATGTGATGGTTGACTATGACTGATGGGACAGAGCAGAGGAAAGCGGAAGGAGCGGCCTATTCCCGGCAGGAGCTGGAATTGGCAGCCCGGACTCTGGCAGAGATCGAGTCCGGGGTGGATGTGTTTAAAGCCATCCGCCACCATCCTCTGCCGGGTGGGGAGGGCTTTTTAAGCAAGCACGCCCTGATCACAGCTTACCGCCAGCAGGTGCGCAGCGGCGAGAGGGAAGAGGATCAGGTGCTGCTCAAAAAGATTCGTTTGAAACCGATGCGGACCCAGTCAGGTGTGACCACGGTCACTGTGCTGACCAAGCCCTTTCCCTGTCCCGGGAAGTGCATCTTCTGCCCGAATTATGAGGAGATGCCGGTCAGCTACCTGCCGGATGAACCCGGGGCTATGCGGGCTTTATTCCATGCCTATGATCCCTATACCCAGGTAGCTTCCCGCATCGAGGCTCTGCATGAGATCGGCCATCCCACAGACAAGATCGAATTGCTGATCCTGGGTGGATCCTGGACTGCCTATGACCGGGATTACCAGACCTGGTTCATCAAGCGCTGTTTCGATGCCATGAACGGGGTGGATTCCGAAACGCTGGCAGAAGCCCAGGCTTACAACGAAACTGCCCGGCACAAGAACGTGGGCCTGGTTCTGGAAACCAGGCCTGATCTGATCACACAAGAAGAGCTGATCCGGATGAGGAGTTATGGGGTGACCAAGTTGCAAATGGGTGTGCAGAGTTTGGACGACCACATTCTGGCTCTCAATCAGCGCGGGCATACAGTCGAGCAAGCCAGGCAGGGTGTGGCACTGCTGCGCTCGGCCGGATTCAAGATCGTCCTGCACTGGATGCCCAATTTACTGGGGGCGACCCTGGAGTCCGATCGAGAGGATTTTCAGCGCCTGTGGGTGGATTTTTCACCAGATGAGATCAAGATCTACCCCACGCAGCTGCTCAGGAACACCGGGTTGTATGAGGTCTGGAAACGGGGAGAATACCGCCCCTACACCACGGAAGAGCTGATTCAGCTGATTGCCGACTTGAAGGTCACCATCCCCCGCTACTGCCGGGTCAACCGTGTTGTCCGGGACATTCCTTCTCAAAACGTGGTGGAAGGCAACAAGCGCACCAGCCTGCGCCAGGATATCCAGAAGGAGCTGGCCAGCCGGGGTCAGTCCTGCTCCTGCATTCGCTGCCGGGAGGTGAAAGGCCAGCTGATCGAGGTTGAGAACCTCCAGTTAAGCGATCTGGAGTACACCAGCAATGGCTGCCAGGAACATTTTCTATCCTTTAATACCCCGGATGATTCTCTAGCGGGATTCCTGCGCTTGAGCCTACCCGGCCCGGATGCCGCTGATCCCGGTATTCCAGAGCTGAAAGGCGCGGCCATTATTCGGGAGGTCCATGTTTACGGGGAGTCTCTGCCGGTTGGCAGGGAAGAGAGTGGGGCAGCCCAGCATGCTGGACTGGGGACAGCATTGCTGGTGGAGGCTGAACGCATCGCCAGGGGAAGGGGGTTCAGAACCATCGCTGTCATCTCCGCTGTTGGTACCAGGGAATATTACCTCGATCGCGGTTACCACCGGGGAGAATTGTACCTGTTGAAAGACCTTGCTGTGAAGTGAAAAACCAGGAGGCGACCCCCAGGCTGGCCCTCCGTTTTCAGTCTTCAATCCCCAATTTTCAATTATTAATATTCAATCTCACTGATGGGGTTGAGCTTATCAAAGTTGTGTTTGCCGTCAATCCAGCGCACCGTTCCGGTTTTCCCCCGGATGACCAGGCTGTGGGTTTCCGCTCCCTGGCCGGTGTAGCGCACACCTGAGAGCAGTTCGCCATCAGTGATGCCGGTGGCCGCAAAGAAGACATCTTCAGAGGAAACCAGATCGTCCATGGTGATGACCTGGTCCAGATTCATCCCCATTTCCAGGCCCAGCTTCTTTTCCTTCTCGTGCCTGATATAGATCTTGCCCTGTATTTCACCGCCCATGGCTCGCAGGGCGCAGGCGGCCAGCACGCCCTCCGGCGTGCCGCCGATGCCCAGCAGGGCGTCGATGCCCGATTCTGGCAGACAGGTCATCAAAGCCCCCGCCACGTCCCCGTCCGGGATCAGGCGGATCCTGGCGCCGATCTGGCGGACCCGGGCAATCAGGTCCTCATGCCTGGGGCGCTGCAGGATGATCACGGTGACATCCTTGATATGCTTGCCCTCGGAGTCAGCGATCACCTTGAGGTTGTCCTCCAAGGGAGCCTCGATGTCAATTTTCCCTGCTGCCAGCGGACCGACCGCGATCTTGTCCATATAGACAAAAGGACCCGGATTGAACATGGTCCCGCGAGGGGCGATGGATACAGTGGCGATGGAATTCAGGAATCCGTTGGCAAGCGGCCTGGTGCCATCGATGGGATCGACCGCCAGGTCGACCAGGGGAGGCTTTCCCGTTCCCACAACCTCGCCGTTGAAGAGCATGGGAGCTTCATCCTTTTCCCCCTCGCCGATCACAACCACGGCGTCCATGTCAATGGAGTTGAGCACCAGGCGCATGGCATCCACGGCGGCTTTATCGGCCGCTTCCTTTTGTCCGCGGCCCATGAATCTGCCGGCAGCCAGGGCCGCTGCCTCTGTGACGCGGACCAGTTCCAGAGCCAGGTTTCGAGTTGGTTTTTGGGTGTTCATACAAACCTCACTGAAGGAAAAAAATGGAAATCAGATAATAACCGATCGGTGCTGCCCAGAGCAGGGAATCCAGCCTGTCAAACACGCCCCCATGCCCTGGGAATATGGTTCCAGAATCCTTCTCTCCGGCCTGCCTTTTGATCAGGCTCTCGGTCAGGTCACCCAGGGGGATGAAGGCAGAAACGACCAGTCCCAGCAGGGCGCCTTCCAGGATGGAAATCTCCAATCCTGCCTGGAAAGCCCGGTTGTAGAGAAAAGTCAATCCCGGACTGGCGATGATCCCGGCCAGGACCCCACCAAAATAGCCTTCCCAGGTTTTATTAGGACTGGTTTTAGGTGCTAATTTGTGTTTTCCAAAGGCCGTGCCGACCAGATAGGCCGCGGTGTCCGCGATCCATACTGTGGGAAGGACCACAAAGGTCCACCAGCGGCCGTTTTCCAGGGCGCGCAGGGAGATCAAATACGATCCCAGGAAGCCGACATATACCAGGATGCTCAGAGTGGAACCAAAATCCGTGGCAGGTCGGGAATCCTGACGTTCATATTCCAGGATGTGGCAGGCTGCTGCCAGGAAGATCAGGGCTGTCAGTAGAGCTGCCAGGTAGCTAAATCCGAACAGTGCCCGGGCAGCCGCCAGCAGGATCACGCCTGCTATGGTCAGAACCAGAGCGGGCCGCAGGTTGATCTTTCTCAGCAGATGGATGTATTCCCAGGCAGCCGCAGCCAAAAGCAGGATGATGACCGCCTGGTAGGGATACCCTCCCAGGTAGATGGCTGCTACGGCTAACGGGATGAGGACCGCGGCGACGAGGGTGCGTGTTCCCATCATGGGAAATTAACTTCCCTTTTCTGTTTTGATTTTCCCATAACGGCGGTCTCGCTGGCTGTAAACGGCCAGCGCCTGGTAGAGGTCTTCTCTGCCAAAATCGGGCCAGTAGGTCGGGGTGAAATACCACTCGGAATAAGCTCCCTGCCAGATCAGGAAATTGCTGCAGCGGTATTCTCCGGAGGTGCGGATGATCAAGTCCGGGTCAGGACAGCTGGCGGAATAAAGGTATTCACTTATCAGGTCTTCTGTGACCTCATCGGGGGTATGCCCATCGGCCAGGATGCCTTTGACCGCCTGGATGATCTCATCCCTGCCGCCGTAATTGAAAGCGATGTTCAGGATCAGGGTCTGGTTGTCTTTGGTAAGATCGATTGCCTCCAGAACTTTCTTTTTCAATGCGTTGTCGATGCCTTCCAGACGGCCAAAGTGGCGCAGCTGGACCCCATTCTCATGCAGGTTTTTCAGCTCGCGGTCCAGCATTGTCCGGAAGATGTGCATCAAGCCCTGGATCTCGTCCTGGGGGCGCTTCCAATTTTCTGTGGAAAAAGCGTAAATAGTCAGGTACTTGATCCCAAACTCAACGCTGGCCTCGATCACCTCCCGTAAATTTTCAGTGCCTGCCCGGTGGCCGGCTACGCGGGGAAGGCCCTTTTCAAGAGCCCAGCGGCCGTTGCCATCCATGATAATGGCCACATGTGTGGGAACTACGGCAAGCTTATCCAAATCTTTTTTAGCCATTTATATAATGATTTGTGCCTTGGTCTTGTATTTTAATGATAACCAGCAGCTCCGTTCAGAAAAGGACTGTCAAAGCGGGTCGGAAAACCCTATACTTCCATGATTTCATTCTCTTTGCGTTTGCAGAGGTCGTCGATCTTCTTAATGAAATCATCGGTGATTTCCTGAACCCGTTCTTCCCCCCGGTGCAGATCGTCCTCCGTGATCAATTTTTCATCTTCAAATTCGCGCAGGTCGCGAATGCTGTCCCTGCGGATATTGCGGATGGCGATGCGGGCATCTTCAGCTTTTACACCCACAATCTTGACCAGGTCCTTCCTTCTCTCTTCCGTGGGTGTGGGCAGGACCAGGCGGATGTTCTCACCATCGTTGTTGGGTGTCAGGCCCAGATCTGATTTCAGGATGGCTTTCTCTATATTTTTAAGAGAAGAGGGATCATAAGGCCTGATCAGCAGAGAGCGGGATTCGGGAACGCTGATACCTGCCAGTTCCTGGAGCGGGGTCAAGGTGCCGTAATACTCGATAGGCAGCTGTTCGACCAGGGTAGGATTGGCCCGACCGGTCCGGATTCCGTTCAATTCCTGGATGTACACACCAACGGCTTTTTCCATCCGCTCTTCAGTTTCTTTGTAAATCTCCGCTAGCATAATAAACCTCCCGGGTTCAATCTCAAAGCGGGGCAGGTAACTCACCCCTCATCAAAAGGCAGGCAACCGGTAAATCACACCTCTTATACTATACTCGATAAACTCAACTAGATAAAGGTCAGTGTGTTTGTCAGGCAGAGTGGTTCTATTATAATAAGTTTGGGAGGAGAAACAAGCTGACAGCTGTCACTGCCGGGGGTATCCAGTCCGGATTTGCCATGGCAGGAAAGGGCCAGGCCGGGAAGACTGCCTGCTGCCAGGATCAGCGGGTAGTGTCCGATACCAGGGTGCCCACTTTATCGCCCAGCAATCCTCTTTTCAGGGCATCGCGATCCCACATATTCAGGACCAGGATGGGGAGTTTGTTATCCATGCAGAGGGACAGGGCGGTTGAGTCCATCACTTCCAGCCGCAGGTTGATGGCTTCAATATAGGAAAGGGAATCGAAAAGTTTAGCATCCTGGTTTTTCTTGGGATCCTTATTGTAGACCCCATCTACCTTAGTAGCCTTGATCAGCACATCCGCTCCAATTTCCATGGCCCGCAGAGCCGCAGCGGTATCTGTGGAAAAGTAGGGGTTGCCGGTGCCGGCCCCGAAGATGACCAGTCGTTTCTTTTCGAGGTGGCGGATCGCCCTTCTGCGGATATAGGGTTCTGCTACCGCTCGCATTTCAATGGCTGACTGCACCCGGGTGATAATACCCCGCCGTTCCAGCGCATCCATCAAAGCCATGGCATTCATAACAGTTGCCAGCATGCCCATGTAGTCTGCGGTAGCCCGGTCCATTCCGCGGTCTATGCCCTGGCGGCCGCGCCACAGGTTGCCGGCTCCAATCACTATTGCGATTTCCACACCCAGGTCGCTGACCCCTTCAAGATGTTCTGCCAGGTCTTCAGCCCGCAGGGGATCTATACCGAATCCGTCTGGTCCAGCCAGGGCTTCCCCGCTGATTTTCAGCAAGATGCGCTTGTAAACCGGTTCTTTAGCCATAGATGATCCTTGGATGCTGTCTGCCTTGTTTCTTATTATATAAGAAAAAAGCCAACCGGCTGGTTGGCTTTTTTATAAACCCTTTAATCAATGCTTTCACCGCGCTCCCAGCGCTCAAAGCGTCTGATGACGATATTTTCGCCAATCGAGGCGATTTTTTCGTGGAGCAATTCCTGGATGGTGAGATCCTCGTTCCGGATATAGGTTTGTTCAAGCAGGCAGCTTTCAGATTTGAATTTCTCCACCATGCCTTCCAGGATCTTTTCAATGATGTTGTCCGGCTTGCCTTCTTCTTTGTAGCGAGCGCGAGCGATTTCCTTTTCGTGCTCAATGACGTCCTCTGGGATCTGATCGGCCTTGACCCATTTAGGGGCAGCGGCGGCGATCTGCAGGGCAACTTCGTGGGCAAACTCTCTGAATTCCTCGGAGCGGGCCACAAAATCAGTCTCACAGTTGACTTCCACCATCACGCCGACCCGCCCGTCTCCGTGGGAATAAAGCTCAATGATCCCTTCGGAAGCGTCCCGGTCAGAGCGTTTGGCAGCTTTGGCCAGACCCTTCTGCCTTAGATAATCCACCGCTTTGTCAAAATCGCCCTCAGAGTTTTCCAGGGCTTCCCGAACATCCAGGATGCCGGAGCCTGTCGCTTCGCGTAGTTTTTTGATCAGTTCTACAGAAATTGCCATCGTTATTCTGCCTCTTGGGCTCCTCCTTCTTCTTCCTCGACCGCTTTGTCCTCTACGATTTCAGGGACTTCAGCCGGTTCGGCTTCCTCTTCCTCTTCTTTCATTTTCGCCAGGGTGGAGGCGCCCAGCAGGTCCTCATCGCTGAGCTGGTCACGCATTTCCTCGGGCAGTTGGGCTTCAGCTTCCGCTGCTGCCATATCCGCCTCGTGATCCTTACGCATGTTTATGCCCTCGCTGATCGCCTGGGTGATGATCCCGACGATCAATTGAATGCCGCGGATGGCATCATCGTTGGCGGGGATCACGTAATCGATGTTTTTGGGGTTGCAGTTGGTGTCGACCATGGCGATGACTGGGATCTTGAGCAAATTGGCTTCGTGGACGGGGATTTCCTCCCGGGAGACATCCACAACGAAAAGCAGATTTGGAAGGCCATCCATGTCGCGGATGCCGCCCAGGCGCCCTTCCAGGCGCTCGATTTCCCGGGTCATCCCCAGGGCTTCTTTCTTGGTGAAGATCTCAAACTCGCCCCGATCGCGCATAGCTTCCAGGCGCTCCAGCTCGTGGATGCGTTCCCGGATGGTCTGCCAGTTGGTCAGAGTGCCGCCCAGCCAGCGGCCGATCACGTAGGGCATGCCTACCTTTTCAGCGTTGGTCTTGATGATTTCCTGAGCCTGGCGTTTGGTGCCTACAAATAACACGGTTCCACCGCCAGTGACGGTGTCCCGGACTACTTTATAGGCTTCTTCCAGAGCCTGGACAGTCTGCTGCAGGTCAATGATGTGGATATCATTGCGGGCAGCAAAGATGTAGGGCTCCATGTATGGATTCCATTTCTGGGTCCTGTGACCGAAATGAACGCCGCTTTCCAACAGCTCTTTCATAGATACAATAGACATAGTACGCTCCTTGCGTTTAGCCTCCGCTTCTGTCTTTCCTTCCGGGACCGGAGGGTTCTCCGGCACGCACCGTTGGGTCGAGAAGCGTGTGGGATACAAAATACGACCCGCAAGCTTGCGGGATCGAGAGCAGTATATCATGGGGGACTGTTTTCGTCTAGATAAGGGGAGCACAGCGGCAGACCGTTTCAGGTCGAGACTGTGTTACCCTAATAGGTGAAAAGCAGGCGTAAAACAGGAGGAAAGATGACAGAAGAAGGCGTACGCAGGGAGGAGTTCAGGGTCAGCGGAGATGCCCTGGTAGAGAAGATCAAAGAGCTGGTCCGGCGGGGTAATATCCGCAGGATAATCATCAAGGACAGGGATGACAGGAACCTGCTGGACATTCCACTGACCGTGGGTGTGCTGGGCGCCTTGCTTGCTCCCCAGTTGGCTGCTCTGGGCGCCCTGGCGGCGCTGATCAGCGATGCCACCATCGTGGTGGAGATCGCCGAAAGGGATTAAGTCCATTTAATAGGACTCGGTCCTTTGTCTGACGTTGACGCCCAGGCTGGCAGAGAGTATACTTTGGGGTGAACGGTATAAAAACCTTCGGGGCAGGGTGAGCGCAAGCAATTCCCAATCGGCGGTAAAGCCCGCGAGCGCCAGAGATGGCGCAGGATCCGGTGAAACTCCGGGGCCGACGGTATAGTCCGGATAGGAGAAGGTCATACGGGTTCCTCTGAACCTGCCTGAGTATCTGACAGCCCCGAAAGCAGACCTGCTTTCGGGATGTTGATTCAGGGAGTCTGCTCCTATCAACTGCCCCGCCAATTGTGGCGGTTTTGTTTTTACGGGAGCTGTTTTTATGAGGAGCTTGCAGGAGAACATCCGCAAAAGCGCTTTTCTGGTCTTATCTGTTCTGGGAGGCTTGCTGCTCTGGCAGGGATTTACCGCTTTCAGCAATATCCCTTCCTTTATCTTTCCCAAACCGGTGGAAGTGTGGGCCAGGCTGCTGCTTGTTCTCCGGGATGGCTCCCTGCTGTTCCACACTCTGGTCACCCTGCAGGAAGTGGTCTACGGGCTGGCGCTGGGATTGACAGCGGCCATCATTACCGGTTATTTCCTGGCAAAATCCAGGCTGGTGGAGCGTTTACTGGCTCCTTACATCGTTGCCAGCCAGTCGATTCCCATTGTGGCAATCGCGCCTTTGCTGATCATCTGGCTGGGTCCCGGTATTCTCTCAAAGATCCTCACCAGCGCCCTGATAGTCTTTTTCCCTGTGCTGGTCAATACCGTCGTCGGCCTGCGTTCGGTCCCCGAAGAATTATATGATCTGCTGCGATCCCTGCACGCCAGTACCTGGCAGCGCATTACTATGCTGGAAATCCCGGCTGCCATGCCGGTTTTCTTGGGAGGTCTGCGGATCGGGGCTACCCTGGCGGTGATCGGGGCTGTGGTAGGGGAGTTTGTGGGCGCAGATCAGGGGCTGGGTTTTCTGATCAACGTTGGACGCGGTTTATACGATACCGCCCTGGTCTTTGTGGCGGTCTTCACACTGGTGATTCTGGCGCTGGCCCTGTACGGAATCGTTATCTATCTGGAAAATCATTTATTGTCCTGGCAGAAAAGGAATGGGAATTGAGTTGTAAGAGGAGAAGCATAGAGATGAAGAACGGAAAAATGATCCTGGTCCTGGCGATTATACTGCTGGCAGCCTCCTGCTCTCCCGGGCAGGGACCTGAGCCGACCCCCGGCGAACTGACCCATATCAGGCTGCCGATGGGGTATATCCCTAATGTGCAGTATGCGCCTTTTTATGCGGCAGTGGAAGAAGGCTTCTACGCTGAAGAGGGCTTGGAGATCGACTTCGATTATTCCTTTGAGACCGACGGAGTGGCGCTGGTAGGAGCCAATGAGCTGCAGTTCTCCCTGGTCTCAGGAGAGCAGGTGCCGATTGCCCGGGCCGAAGGCATTCCCATTGTCTACGTGATGGCCTGGTATAAGGAATATCCTGTTGCCGTGATCGCTAAATCCGAGCAGAATCTGAAAGAACCTCAGGACCTGGCTGGCAAGCGGGTTGGGCTGCCAGGACTGTTTGGAGCCAATTATGTTGGGCTGCGGGCTTTGATGGAATACGCCGGTTTGGAAGAAAAAGACCTGACATTGGAGTCCGTTGGATTCAATCAGGTAGAAGTGCTGGCAACAGATACCAGTGAGGTGATCGTTGGCTATATTACCAATGAACCGGTTCAGCTGGCTGCCATGGGTTATGACCTGAACATCATCCGGGTATCTGATTACCTGGATCTGGTTTCCAATGGATTGATTACCAATCAAACCACTATCGATGAAAACCCAGACCTGATACGCAGAATGGTGCGGGCAACCCTGCGGGGCATCCAATTCACTGTAGAGCATCCCCGGGAAGCCTTCCAGTACTGCTTCAAATATGTGGATGGCCTGGAAGACGCTGACCAGGATGTGCAGATGCAGGTCCTGGAATCCTCTGTGGCTCTTTACCAGACCAACCCTTACGGTTACAGCCATCCCGAGGCCTGGGAAAACATGCAGGCAGTCCTGCTGGAAATGGGATTGATGAAAAGTCCCATCAACCTGGAAGAAGCATACACCAATGAATTCATCCGCTGATCCCCTGCTGGTAGTAAAGGATCTGGAAGTGACCTTCACAGACCAGAATGGGTCACTTCAAGCTTTGAACCAGATCAATTTCTCGATCGAACGCGAGCAGTTTGTCTGTGTGGTCGGTCCATCCGGCAGCGGTAAGAGCACTCTGGTCCGGGTGCTGGCCGGGCTGTTGAAACCTACCAGCGGGTCGGTAGTGCTGGATGGCGTGCCGGTCAAGGAACCCCGCCTAGGCGTAGGCATTGTTTTCCAGAAGGCCAATCTGATGCCCTGGAGGACGGTGCTGGGAAATATCACCCTGCCTCTGGAGATCTCCCACACCCCTGCCGGAGAGGCGGACAGGCAGGCCAGGGAGCTGATTGGCCTGGTAGGACTGACCGGTTTTGAGGATTGGCTTCCCCGGGATCTTTCCGGGGGGATGACCCAGCGGGTGGCCATTGCCAGGAGCTTGATCCAGGACCCGGATCTGCTGCTGCTGGATGAACCCTTCGGGGCTCTGGACGCTCTAACGCGGGAGAAAATGGGCGCTGAACTGCTCCGCATCTGGCGGGCCCGGAAAAAGACAGTTATCATGATCACCCATGACATCTGGGAAGCTGTATTCCTGGCTGACCGGGTGCTGGCGATCTCCCCCCAACCCGGAAATATCAGGTTGGACCTGCCCATCCCTCTGGAACGGCCCCGCCGGGAGGAAGATCGTTTTTCAACCGATTTTGTGAAGCTGACCAAGCGCCTCCGGGAAGCGATTAAGGGATAGCTGCGCATCAAATAAAGAGGACAGTGATAATTCCACTTTTTTTCAGATTGCGTGTTAAGATAGAGAGGAGATTTTTGGTAGAAGATTTACAAATTGGAGAATTACATGTCTGAATATCAAGAAATGGAACCCACCTCCCGGAAGAGAACGCCCCTGAAGTTTATCGTGGGCGGACTGGTGATCGTTGCGGGGATCATTTTTCTAATAGCTTCTTCCCTGAAATCGACTGCGCAGTATTTTCTGACTGTGGATGAAGCGCTTGCCAAATCCCAGGTCGGAGAACTGGAAGGCAGGAATATCCGAGTCTCCGGCGCCGTGCTGGGGGACAGCATCGAGTACGATATTGACAATCTGGAATTGAGCTTTACCATTGCTCAGGTCCCGGCTGACAATCAGCTTCTGGCAGAGGAAGGGGGTCTGGCTCAAGCTCTCCACAACGCCGTGACAGACCAGAACCGATCTCATTTGAAAGTCATTTACCATGGCCCCATTCCGGATCTGCTCAAGGATGAGGCTCAGGCAATTCTGACCGGCGAAATGCTGCCTTCCGGGGAATTTCTGGCGGATGAGATCCTGCTTAAATGCCCGACCAAGTATGAAGGGGCGGTTCCCGAACAAATCGATTTAGAGCAGGAATGACATTTCTGGAGGGGAGTTAAGCAATGGTTGCTGAAATCGGCTTTGGCGCTATATTCATCACTTTAATATTTACACTATATGGGATCGGAGCGGCAATTTACGGGGATAGGACCAAGTCCCAGCGCTGGATTCTGAGCGCCCACCAGGTATTGAAACTGGTTTTTCCCGTAATGACCATATCTGTCGGATCCCTGCTCTATCTGCTGGCAACCGACCACTTTGAGGTGGTCTATGTTGCCGATGTTTCCTCCCGGAGCATGCCCCTTTACCTCAAGCTGACCGCCCTGTGGGGCGGCCAGGCAGGATCTCTCCTGTTTTGGTCCTGGCTCTTGGCCGGCTTCAGTTCAGCGGTCGCCTTCCGGAAATGGGATCGGGACCGGGATCTGCTGCCCTGGGTAATTGTGGTCAATCTGGTTACCCTGGCTTTTTTCCTGGTGCTTAATGTCTTTTATGAGAACCCTTTTACCCGCTACTGGCAGGACGCCAGTGGGATTCTGGTTTCCTTCAGCCGGCCTGAGGGAGCGATTTCGGTTTTCCCCCGGGATGGTGGGGGATTGAATCCGCTGCTCCGCCATCCGGGCATGATCATCCATCCCCCTATGCAGTATCTGGGGTTTGCGGGCTTTATAATCCCCTTTTCATTTGCAATGGCGTCGCTGATCAAGAAAAGGTCAGATGACCGCTGGATCAGACTTTCTCGGGGTTGGACGCTGTGGGCCTGGATGTTCCTGTCGTTAGGGCTGGTGCTGGGCGCGCGCTGGGCATATGATGTGCTGGGTTGGGGCGGCTACTGGGGCTGGGATCCGGTTGAGATATCCGCCTTGATGCCCTGGCTGACAGGTACGGCCTACCTGCACGCTGTGCTCATTCAAGAGAAGCGGAACATGTTCAAAGATTGGTCCCTGGTGCTGATCATCCTGACCTATTTACTGGTCATCTACGGCACATTTATCACCCGTTCCGGCTTGCTTTCCTCCGTTCATTCCTTTGCTCAGAGCCGGATCGGCCCCATTTTTCTGGTTTTTCTGACGCTGACGATCCTGGTTTCGGCCTGGCTGCTGAGTTCCCGCTGGAAGATCTTGAGAGCAGACCATGTGCTGGAGCAGGTTTTATCCCGGGAAGGTTTGATCATCATCGGCGTGGTGCTTTTCCTGGGGATGCTGGTGGCTTCTTTCTGGGGTGTGCTTTTCCCGATCCTTTCTGAGCTGGTGACCGGCCAGAAAGTCACTGTCGGGCCGCCCTTTTACGAGCGGGTGGCAGCTCCTATTATGGGTGGATTGCTGATTCTGATGGTGCTCTGCCCTCTGGCGGTCTGGAGCATTGTGTCTTACAAGCACCTCGGTCGCTTGCTCTGGAAGCCTTTCCTGGTATCGTTGGCAGGGATTGCTCTCCCCCTATGGGGTGGCTATAACCGCTGGCCAGCTGTAATAGCTTTCTGGCTGGTGGCCTTTGTGCTGGCTGTGAATTTCTTTGAGATCATCAGGCGCACCAGGGTGAGGAGAAAAACAGAAGCCGAAAGCTGGGGAACGGCGCTGCTCCATGTGCTGAAGCGTAATCAGCGTTCTTACAGCGCAATGATCGTTCATATAGGTGTGGTCTTGATGGCCCTGGGAATTATCGGGATCGAATTCTTCCAAACAGAAACCCAGGCAACCCTTGCAGAGGGACAGCAGCTGTCCCTGGGATCCTACACAATGACCTATGAGGACCTGGCTGTATTTGACGCGCCGGATGCCAGGAACGTGGCCCGGGCTGTGGTTTCAGTTGAGCGAGATGGACGGGTATTGGGAGAGCTCTACCCCAGGCGTGACTTTTACTATGACTCCGGACAGCCGGTTACCATCCCGGGAGTGCGCAGTACCCTGCTGGACGATTTTTATGTCATCCTGGTAGACTGGAAGGCAGTTACCTCTGAAGGAGCCACATTTAAGGTCTACCACAACCCGCTGGTGAAATGGCTCTGGGTCGGCTCCTTAGTATTCATCGCCGGGGTGGTGTTCGCTACCTGGCCGGGAAAGAAGACCAACCCCCGGCAGGAAAGGTGATTATGAAGGGAAAATACAGATATTTGCTGGGTATCCTCAGTTTGATCCTGCTGCTGGTTGTGCTGACCGTCCCCGCTTTGGCTCAGGGATCGGATCCAACTGACGATGAGGTCAACGCCATCGCCCGCCAGCTCTACTGCCCGGTTTGTGAGAATATTCCCCTGGATACCTGCGGTACCGCTGCCTGCGAGCAGTGGCGCGGTATCATCCGGGAAAAACTGGCGGAAGGTTGGACCGAGGATCAGATTAAGACCTATTTTGTAGAACAGTATGGGGACCGGGTGCTGGCAGAGCCACCCCGCAGAGGTTTCAACTGGCTGGCGTATGTGGTACCGATGCTGGCCCTGGCAGCTGGAGTAGCCCTGCTGGTGATTGGTTTCCGGAAGTGGCGGGAGCAAGCCCGGGTCCAGGAAACCACCCGGCGTTCCGGGGAGGATCGACCGGCAGCCGAACCCACAGATGAGTATCTCAAGAAGGTTGAAGAAGAGCTGAAGGCGCGTTCGGAGGGGCAGAAATGAAGAAGATCTTGCTCTGGGGAGGTTTGCTGCTTCTACTGGCCGTGCTAGCGTTTGGGCTTTTCCGCTCCCAGCAGGGGCAGGTGAATGTGGGAGAACTGGCGCCGGAATTCACGCTGGAATCGTTTTCGGGGGAAACCTACCGGCTCCCCGATTTGCGGGGTAAAGTGGTGGTAGTCAATTTCTGGGCTTCCTGGTGTGAATCCTGCAAGCCGGAAGCCAGGGATCTGGAAGCTGCTTACCAGTATTACCTACCCACCGGCGAAGTGCTGTTCCTCGGTGTGGATTACGTGGACACGGAACCGGAAGCGTTAGCCTACCTGGAGGAATTTCAGGTTACCTACCCGAATGGACCGGATTTGAGGACAGAGATCTCCCAGGCTTTCCGGATCAGGGGTGTGCCGGAAACCTTTGTGATCGACAAGAGCGGCCGGATCGCTCATCTGCAAATTGGACCTTTCAGCTCGTTTGAGGAGATTCTGGGAATTATCGATCCGCTGCTGGATTAGCGGATCAGGGAAGAGGAAATATGACATTTGCTTCGTTGATTGTTGTACTGTTTATTTTCCTGCTGGTGGGCCTGCTGGTTATGCGGCCCTTTCTGGAGGATGCTACGCCTTCAGTGGCTTCAGCTTCAGGCCGCTTCAATTCCCTGGTGGCTGAAAAGGAACGTCTGTACAGAGCTATTGAGGAGCTGGATTTGAATCTTGAGCTCCATAAAATTTCCGAGGAAGACTATGACCGCCGCAGGCAGCAGCTGCTGGTGAATGCAGCAGCCGTCCTGGAAAAGCTGGACGGGCATCCCTCCAGTCACGGCAAAGCCCGCAACACAAGCCGGCCGCAGGCCGGAGACGATGATTTGGAGCGTTTAATTGCTGAACGCCGGAAGGCTCTTCAAGCTGACCGAGGAGAATTCTGTCCCAAATGCGGAGCAGCGGTCTCAGGAGAGGATCAATTTTGCAGCAATTGTGGAGCGAAGCTATGATGCGCCGGAACGGAAAAACATTGGCATGGCTGGGATTTATGATTGGACTTGGCCTGGCGTTGAGCAGCTGCCGGGGGTTGGCGGCTGATATCACTCCTCCTCCCGATCAATCCCAGCCCGCAGTACCTACTTCAGCTCCCCCAACCGCTGCTGTTCCAACCGCTCAAACCCGGGAAGAGAGCAGCCCTCTACCAACGGTTGAGCTGGACGCGGGTTCTGTCGCCGTGGAAATCCAGGATCAAACCGGGGGCTCCCTGCTCGAGAAAGGGTTGGAAGTCACCCTGGAAGGATATGATCAATACGACCTGGCTTACCAGGACCAGCTGACTGTACCGGCGGCTGGTCGGGTGGTCTTTGAAGATGTTCCCTTTCAGCCGGGACGGGTGTTCTTCGCTTCGATCCCCTATGGAGGGGCGATCTACCGCTCGGAATTTGTCCAGGCAGGTGAGGAGACTGTTTCCCTGAATCTACAGGTGGGGCTATATGAGACTACAACGGACCGGGCAGGTTTGGCGATCGACCGGCTGCATCTGCTGATTGATTTTCCCCAGCCGGGACTGATCCATGTGGCGGAAATATTCATTCTCTCCAATCTGGGTCCCAATACGATTGTCGCGCCAGAACCTGGCAAAGCCAGTGTGGAATTCTCCTTGCCGGAAGGTGCTGCTGCCGTCCAGTTTGAGGACGGTGCTGTTGGCCAGCGTTTTCTGCTCACAGAAACGGGTTTTGGAGACACAGTCAGCATCCCTCCTGGTTCTGGGGTTTATCAGGTGTTGGTCTCATATACATTGCCTTTTCAGAGGGACCGGCTGAATTTCAAGCAGGCCATCGATTATCCCCTCAATGCTGTGGTGATCATGGTGCCAGCGGGACAAGCCACCATTAAAGGAGATTCGCTGGAGGATATGGGGACGCAGTCCCTGCCCAGTCAGACGGTTCAGATATATTCCGGGTCTTCCATGGCACCGGGTGATGAGCTGGTTTTTAAGATCTCAGGTACCTCCGCGGATGCCCGGTCAGGATGGAGTTTCCCATCTGACCTGGCCGGGACAGTGGCCCTTATCGCAGGAATTCTGGGCACTCTGCTGCTGGGGGGTGGTATCTGGCTCTATATCCGAAACCGGGGCCGGTTGCCAGAAGCCAGGGAGGAGCATGAGGTGAGCCCTTCCCAGGGTGAGATTCTGGACTCGATCATCGCTCTGGAAGATCTTTACCAGGCCGGGGAGATTTCAAGGAAAGATTATGAAAGAAAGCGTTCCGAATTGAAGGAACAGCTTGCGGAAGCTGTCAGGATGAGGGATGAGGGATGATCCAGGTCAAAAAGCTGGTCAAGCGTTTTGGCCCGTTAACCGTGCTCCGGGAGCTGGATTTCAAGGTCAGCCCCGGTGAGTTCGTAGCCCTGCTGGGGCCGAACGGGGCTGGCAAGACCACCTTACTGCGCATCCTGGCAACCCTTTCCCGTCCCACTTCGGGGCTGGTAAGGGTTGCTTCCTTCCAGCTTCCCCAGGCTGGGCCAGAGCTGCGGGCCCATCTGGGAGTTGTATCCCATCAGCCGCTGCTTTATGGGGACCTGACAGCGGAAGAGAACCTGATCTTTTTTGGGAAATTATTCTCTATCCGTCGGAAAAGGATCCAGGAAGTTCTTGAGCTGGTTGGCCTGGCAGAACGAAGCCAGGATCTGGTGCGGATCTATTCGCGGGGCATGCAGCAGCGGCTGGCTATCGGCCGGGCGATTCTGCATAATCCCCGCATCCTGCTGCTCGACGAACCCCATACTGGGCTCGACCAGGAAGCAGGCGAGATCCTGGATCGGGTGCTGAAGGATGTTGCCTTGGAAGGTCGGACGGTGGTGATGACTTCCCATGATCTGGTCCGGGCTGCTAATCTGGCCTCCCGGGTGGATTTACTCTCCCGGGGAAAGATCGCCGCCAGCACTCCCGCTAGGGATCTGAGTTCCAGCGACCTGGTGGATTTTTACCGCACAGCTCTACGGGGAGGGGAGAGGGCATGAAAAACTATCTCCGCGCTGTTGGGGCTGTGATCTGGAAAGATTTTCGCTCCGAATGGAGGAGCCGGGAAAGTCTCTCCGCCATGCTCGTTTTTGCCCTGCTGGTGATCCTGATCTTTAACTTTGCCCTGGAACTTGATATCGAAGCCAGAACTTCCCTCTCAGCAGGCGTGCTGTGGACCACTTTTATTTTCGCCGGCACGATTGGCCTGAACCGCTCCCTGGCGGTAGAAAAGGACCGCGGCTGCCTGGACGGGCTGCTGCTGGCTCCGGTAGACCGGACGGTGATCTACTTTGGAAAGGCCGTGGGCAATCTGCTGTTCATGCTGGTCGTGGAAGCCATCGTTCTGCCTGTATTCACCTTCCTGTATGGATTCAATGTCTTTCAGCCGGGTTTCCTGGTTGTGGTGCTGCTCGGCTCAGTGGGCTATACGGCAGTGGGAACCCTGCTGGCTACCATGGTGGTGCAGGCCAGAACCCGGGATATTCTGCTTCCCATCCTGCTTTTCCCGCTCACTTTACCGGTGGTGATCGCCGCAGTGAAAGCCAGCCAGGGCTTCTTTCAAGGTTTGCCCCTGGAGGAATTTTCCGTCTGGCTGAACATTCTGGTTGGTTACGACCTGATTTTTATCGCCGTTGCTTTTATGGTATTCGATTATGTTCTGGAGGATTGATCTATGAAGACCAAACCCCGCGCACTAACTTTGTTAGACGTACTTTCCGGGGCAATGATCCTGGCCGCAGCCGGCCTGGTGTTCTTCTATGCGCCCGTTGAGGCTCTGATGGGCCCCGTTCAGAAGGTGTTCTATTTTCATGTGGCCACCGCCTGGGTAGGTATGCTGGGCTTTCTGGTTGCTGCGGTAGCTGGCTATTTATATCTCAGAGAGAATCAGGAGCGTTTTGACATCGTCGGGGCTGCCGCAGTTGAGATCAGCCTGGTGTTTTTCCTGATTGCCATCATCATGGGGTCGATCTGGGCCCGGCCGATCTGGAATACCTGGTGGACCTGGGATCCGCGGCTGACTACGGCTGCCATAGTGGAGCTGATCTATGCCGCCTACTTACTGCTGCGGTCGGGGGTGGACGATCCGGAACGCAGAGCCCGCTTTTCTGCCATTTACGCGATTTTCGGCTTTGTCAGTGTGCCGCTGACATTTATTTCCATCCGCCTGCTGCGCACCATTCACCCGGTAGTGGTTGGCGGCGCTGAAGCAGCCAGCCAGGGTGGTTTTAACATGGATAACCCGATGAAGTTAGCTTTCTTTTTCAGCCTGGCCGCCTTTTCAGTCCTATTTGCAGACCTGCTCTGGCACCGCATTCGCCTGGGTGAGCTGCAGCGGGCGGTGACGGCCCTGCGGATCCGGTCCTACCAGGAGGAGAATTAATCATGCTTAGCAGACTATTGGTCCCCGATACATTTGGGTATATGGTCGCGGGGTATGTGGTTATCACCCTGGGGCTGGGTTCCTATCTGGCAAGTCTGGCAGTGCGCTGGCGGAAATCCATCGCCGAGTACAGCTCCTACCAAAAAGACTCCGATCAGAATTGAACATTTCGCCCGGAAGCTGATCAAGCTCCCCGAATGGGTCAGCTTCCGGTAAATCTCCTGATGTAATATCTTTGATCCTGATATTCCGCTACAGCGAGCTTTCCCTCTTCGATCAACCTGTCCAGGCTGGAGAGATCTCCCCCGCTTTTGTTAACCAGGGCGGCAACGGCATCCTCCCGCAAGGGATGGACCGCCGTGATGCTCAGCAGGTCAGCCTCAAGATCCCCGGAGGAGGCAAAGGCATTGCCTTCGTAACCTATCAGAAGCTCGCTCCCCAACCCATTTTCCTGGAATATCTGAAAAGCCTGGGTGAGGACCCCTTCAGAGGGGGGAGAGACCCATTTTTCGGCTGGTGGGCGGGTAGGCACAGCTAAATAGGATTTGGCGGGCTGGATCTGAGCCAGGAAGCGGGCGATTTCAGAGATATTTTCCTGACTGTCATTGAGGTCCCGGACCAGCATGGTTTCCGTTACCAGCGTTCCCTGGAATTCTCCCCTGAACTTCTCGATCCCAATCTTGATCTTATCTAAACTGATTTTGCCGTGGGGGCGGTTGATCCTCTTCCAGGTTTCTTCCTGCAGGGAATCTACTTTTAGGGACACCCAGTCAGCTTTACCAAGGGCTTCCCTTACCTGCGGCAGATTGATGGTAGACCCATTGCTGATCACGGCGATCTTGACCGCCAGCGGTTTCAAGAGTTCGATCAACCGGCCGAGATTCACATCCAGGGTAGGTTCACCGTCCGGCACAATAGTAAGATAATCGGGAAGATTCCCGTCCTGGCGAAGCTGGTCGAGCTTCCGGCCGGCTTCCCGGGCTAACTCAGCAGGGTCAAAAAATGATCCTCTCTGATCGGTCATTCCAATTGCATTCCCAAGCTGGCAGTAGACGCAGGCATAGGTGCAGATTTTAGGTGGGATATTGTTGATGCCCAGGCTGCTGCCCAGCCGCCGGGAAGGTACTGGACCAAAAATTTGCTGGTAGGTCATGTTTCTTCCTTTGCTCCGACTCTCAGGAGTATTTTTCACGGGTGGATTCGTCTGCCAGGATGGGTTCCAGCCAACGTTTCATCTCGGGGTCCTGAAAAGTACCCAGCGCAGTATGTGTTTCCAGATAAGATGGGGGTATCGGGTGAGTGCCCACCCGGACTTTCACCGGGAAGCGATGTTCCAGGAATTTTACGAAATCACCTATGTAGGGACAGGGGGGGTATCCCACTACCAGCCCGGTTGCCAGGTGGATGATCTCGGCTCCGTTTTTGACCATCTCCTCACCAGCGTATTCAACATTGCCTCCGGGACATCCATCACAGGTTGTATACCCTACCAGCTCTAGTTCAGTGTCGGGGTAAATGCTGAAAGCACCTGCTTTTTCGCGCATGGCCCGCAGACACTTGCCGCCCGCACACCGCCGGTACCGGTCGCAGATGATAATGCCAATTTTAGTCGTTTTCCCCACCTGACCTCCCGATCAAGATAAGCGTATGGACAGTGAATGTACAATATTCAGTACTTATGTACTAAAATAATTATACTACTTCACCTTTATCAATCTGAAATCTGGAACTTCACGAGTGTTCAACTGGAGGATCAGCTTGAGCCTGTTTTCACTTTCCAGCGCCTCACTGTTTTCTTTGAAACCGGGTTCGTATGTAAGGGTGATGATGGATTCTCATCTTCGGGATGGTGGCTGAAAAGCGCCAGCAGGGAGTGATCAGATTGGGATGGACCAGGTGTTAAAACTGCCGGGAGGTGTTTTCACAACAGGAGTTGTGCAGGAATCCTTTGTCTAAGTCCAGCAGTCCTGATTATACAGAGAGACTAAACTGATGGACTAGGAAAGCCGCTCCCAGGCCGAGGGTGTTGGTTGCCAGATGCATGATCACAGCGGGCCAGATCGAATTTGTGCGCTGGTAGAGGTAGGCAAAGATCAGACCCATCAAAAAAATGGGCAGCATCAGGGTCGGCTGCATATGCACCACAGCGAACAGTCCGGCGCTGATCACCGCTGCCGGAATCCAGCCGCATTTAACGCGGAATCCCGCGAAGACGAAACCCCGAAAGAAGACTTCCTCGACAAATGGTGCCACCAGCACACCGGCCACCAGCAGCGGCCAGGGTGTGGAGACCATGTCAAAAAGCCCCGTGATGTCCATCTGGGTGTTCAGGTTCAGCAGCGAGGCAGCCAGACTGTAAAAAAAGTTGAAGCAGAATGCCAGGATCATCAGACCGCAGCCGATAGCGATTGTCTCAAAGTCAAATGCCCTTAATCCCAGGGCATCCCAGCTGAGGTGGTATTTACGAACGCTGAACCACCAGGCTGGCAGAAGCAGGACCAGCTCCCAGAAGGCAATGAATACCCCGATATCCATCTTCCAGGAGAACGCTTCCCGTCCCACGCCGAATCCCAGGGCAATGATGATCCACAGCCCAAACGCGCCCAGACCGAGCCAGATATCCCGGGCTGTCCAGGGTGCCTCCCGGTGGATTTCGCTTCTCGCTTCTGATTGATGGTTTTCCGGCGCGCCTATCCCCTTATTCAATGGTGATATCCTCCAGGCTGTCCTCGGATTTGGGGAAAGCCATCTGCAAGCTCTTCAGCTTGTCGATGATGATCGTGGAGATCACCAGGTTGCGGTACCACTTGCGATTGGCTGGAATGACATACCAAGGTGCGTAATCCGTGCTGGTTTCCCTGAGTGCGTCCTGATAGGCGGACTGATACCGATCCCACAGGGCCCGCTCTTTGAGGTCCCCTCTGCTGAATTTCCAGTTCTTCTGTGGATCATCAAGCCGGGACTGCAGGCGCTTTTTCTGTTCTTCCCGGTCGATATGCAGGTAGAATTTCAGAATGGTCGTGCCCTCATCCGTCAGTAGTTTTTCAAAAGCCCGGATGTGTTGATAGCGGCGGCTCCAGATTTCCTCCGGCACCAGCTTATGCACCCGCACCACCAGCACATCCTCGTAATGGCTGCGGTTGAAGATGACGATCTCCCCCTTTGCGGGTGTGCGCTTATGCACCCGCCACAGGTAATCGTGGGCCAGCTCCACCGGGGTGGGGACTTTAAAACTGGCCACTTTCACTCCCTGGGGGTTGACCCCTTCAAAGACGTGGCGGATAGTGCCGTCCTTTCCACCGGTATCCATGGCCTGCAGGACGATCAGCACCTTGTGTTTGCCCTGCGCAAAAAGCAGCTCCTGCAGTCTTTCCATTTCCTTATTCAGATCCTTGAGAAGAAGTTTGCCTTCCTTCTTGCTGATTGGGAAGAGGCTCTTGTCATTGGGGTCCCACTGGTTGAGGTTCAGGTCCGATCCGGGCGGTACTAGATACTGGTCCATATTTGATCCTTGATTATTTTTGGATTTTAGGGCTAAGTTTCTTTATCTGGCCGTGTAAGTGAGCTTATGGTTTTTTATTGAATACTATTACATCCTGGAAGTACAGGCCGGGGATTTCCTTCCAATTACCCGGATAATAATTCTTTACCTGCAGACCTGCTCCTGTTATGAGGTTGTCGAATCCCTTACTTGTGATTCCGATAGCATTTTCAGGTGTTTGGGCCCAGTGTGGGTGCAGCCAGTCCGCTGATCCATAAGCAGGCTGATTGAAAATCCAGCGGTCTTTTCTTGTGGCGTGGAATGCACTCTGCTGGCTATCTCTGGCAATCAGGCTTTTTTCATAGAGGTCATCCAGTAGGAAAAAAGTGATAATGGCAGTGCCTCCGGGTTTAAGGACTCGATTGACCTCTCCGAGGTAAAAACGGGCATCAACTTCGCCGAAGTGGGTCCAGACGGACAAGGCGGTAGCCAAGTCAATGCTTCCACTGTCAATAGGCCAGGGAATCTGGATGTCTTTTTGGTTAGGAGAGTAAAAAGGATTGGACACATCGAGATGAACGAATTCATATTTTCCGGGCGGGTAATACCCCCGGCAGAAATCGATGTCCTCAGCCATAACGTCGATGCCGATGTATTTTCCGCTCTCGGTCAGAAAGGGTTCACAGGCAATTCCTATCAATCCTGTTCCGCAGCCGATATCGAGGATCTGGGGATCCTTTTTGGGGTCAAGATTCTGATTGATCAGGGTCTGGAAAATGCCGATCACGTGGGCCCATTCAGCATAAGCGTATTTACCTCCTCTGCGGTCGATCTCGATCGGAATCAACCGGATGTTCTTAGCCCTGTGAATTCTTCTTTTGTCCAGGGGCAAGAACAGGCTATCAAGGATACGATAGCTAAGTTTGGTGATGTATGTTAGCGACTTACGAATGAGATTGCTCATAGAGATATCTTCTTGAGAGATAAATACAGCCAGAGAGGGGTTCAATCCGATCTGGAAATTATGGGCGAAAGACATCAATAAGCTTCACCCTTCTGAGATGTTCTTTGATTGTATCCTGTTCAAGCTCCATTATCCAGAGCTCTGGCTTTAGAGCACCAGGATCACGCTGATGATTGCCATGACGATGATGGCGCTGAACATCACCAGCCAGTACCACTCCCCCTGCTGGGCGAAGTAGCCCGGGCTGACAATCGAGGTGTAGAACAGCATCCCAACTGCGATCAGGAACAGGGGGAGTGCCCAGGCGGAGGAGGCTAGCAGCCCGATTCCGCTGATCAACAGGCTGATGGCTGTGACCATCTCGGCAGCGATATGAAACCAGATCCGGATCGGCTCGGTCTTCAGCTCCGGGATCTTTTTCGAAAGATAGGACATGGCCCACTGGGCAAGCATTCCAAAACCGACAACAACTGAGTATATAGCTGCGAATTTCATGCAAGCTCCTTGGTTTTTAGCACCAATCGCAGTATAACATGATTATTTATCCTCAAGGTTTTCCCCCTCTTTTCCCTGTCTGATGCGCACCTTTCTGGTTCGAATTCCGTTATAATCGGTGTACTGCCTGGCCGGAGTCTGGCCCGGGGCAAGGAATTAACCTGAAATTATTTAAGGAAGGAACATCTGCCGATGATCGAGATCAAACAGGTCAACACTACCAGGGATTTGAAAACCTTTCTCCGCGTTCCGCATTCTATTCCCCGGGAAGGGAACAACTGGGTGCCGGCCCTGGACTTTGACGAAATGAACACCCTGCACTGGGACCGCAATCCGGCCTTTGAACACTGCCAGGCGCGCTATTTCCTGGCCTACCGGGGTAAGGAAGTGGTCGGTCGGGTAGCAGCTATTTACAACCGCCTGCACGCTGAGACCTGGAGCCAGAATTATCTGCGCTTTGGCTGGATTGAATTCCTGGATGACCCGACCATATCCGCCGCCTTGATGGGCGCAGTGGAGGACTGGGCCCAGGAGCTGGGCTGCGATGCGGTACACGGCCCATTGGGTTTCACCGATCTGGATCGGGAAGGTTTACTGGTGGAGGGTTTTGATGAGCTGGCCACCCTGGCCACCCGCCACGACCCACCCTACTACATGCGCCATTTGGAAGAGCTGGGCTATGAAAAGGATGTCGATTGGCTGGAGCATCTGGTCACCCTGCCCGATCAGCTGGACGATAAGGTCCTCCGGGTGGCGGAGATCGCCAGAAAGCGCTACCAGCTGCATGTTCTGGATGCCAGGAACAAGAAAGAGCTGCTGCCTTATGCCCCGGAGCTCTTTGAGGTCATCAATGAAGCTTACAGCCACCTTTATGGTGTGGTGCACCTGACCGAAAAACAGCGCGATGTTTATGTCAAGCAATATTTCGGCTTTGTGATCCCTGATCTGGTGCCGGTGGTGCTGGATGAAGATGGGCGCATGGTAGCTTTCACGATCGCCATGCCGTCCCTCTCCCGGGCAATCCAGAAGGCTCATGGAAGGCTCTTCCCCCTGGGCTTCCTGCACCTGCTGGGAGCGCTCCGTAAGTTTGACCGCGTCGATGTTTATCTGGGCGCGGTCCTTCCCCACCTGCAGGGAAGGGGTGTCAATGCCATCATGATCGAGGCCTTTGTAAATGCCTGCAAGAAATATGGGGTGAAAACCGTACACGTCAACCCTCAGCTGGAAACCAATCAGAAAGTCTGGTCGCAGTGGAGATATTTTGACACCAGGCAGCATAAGCGCCGGCGCGTGTATATCAAACACCTGCTACCCTGAATTAGCAGGCTCCGGTATTAAATAAAAACCAGGCAGGATATCCTGCCTGGTTTTAGGTTCACACGCTTCCGTCTTTCTTACTTGTTGGACTTGCCTCGTTCGTGGGTTTCTGTATCCATATACATATTCCTGTAGTAGGCCCGGGTGCAGGCCCAATCGGATTCACAGGATTCCTGATGGTAGGCCAGCACTTCCTCTTCGCTGAAGCCGTACTTGGCGCTGATCTGCAGGGCGGTTTGATAGTCCTTTTCGGACAAACCCTCGGTCATATTCCTGACCTGTTCCCGCAGAGAGCTGCGCACGCAGGCCCAATCTCCCTGGCAATCTTCGCCGTTGAGCATATTCATCACCTCTCCAATCTCCAGGCTGTATTGTTCAGCTAGCCTGGCGGCGATTTTCTGGTTCTTATCCTCAGTAACCTGGTTGGCCTGGTCCTGTTTCTCAGCTTTCTGCTCTTCCTGGAGAGACTTGCGGTATACCTGTACGCCCATGGTCAGGATCTCAGCTGCGCTGATATCCTCGCTGGCCATGCTGTAAGCCTGCTTGAGGTCTCCCCAGCTGTCAGCGGAAGCCCGGGCTTCGGCGATTTCTGTCCAGTCTGCGTCCATGCGGTCCGCGAAACTGGCGGCATGTTTCAGCTCAGCAAGAGTCATCCCTTCTGCTAGATAGCCATCTAGTATTTCCGGTTCAGCTTCCAGATCTCCGGCCAGTTTGTAGAACTGGTTCAGTTCACCGGGTGTGGCACCTTCAGCGACCCTGGTCAGAGCGTCTTCGAAGTCAGCATCGAAGTGGGTGACCGATCGCACTGCTGTGCGGACATCCCCTAGTGAATAATCGCCACTCAGTACCAGGGCTGTCAGATCCCCGATGCCCTGCTCTTCCAGCAGCTGTGAGAAGCGGTTCAGTTGCAGGAGGCTGCCCCAGCCGCTCTCATCCAGGTGCCAGGCCAGGATCTCTTCCCAGGATAGATCCATCGAGCCGGCCAGTTTATAGGCCATCCACATGCGACCGAACCCGAGATTATTCTCTTCTGATTCATTGTCAAACAGGGTGTAGATATCTTCACAGGTGTAGAGATCTCCTGACTGGTCGGGGAAGAGGGTGTTGACCCCATCAGCGATCTTCTGGGCCATGGGGTGGCAGGCATCCTCAGGATCAGCTACCACTACCGGCAGACTGGCAGTAGAGCTGAATCCGCAGCTGTCTGTAACAGCGACCTGGGCTGAATATTTATCTACATCACTATAGGTGAAGGACGCGGTCTCCCCTGTTTCTGCCTCGGGAACGCCGTCTCCATCCAGATCCCATTCATAGGTGTAGTCCGGAGTGCCACCTGTTACCGCTGTGCTGAAGTTCACCAATCCTTCATCGCCGGCCACGAACAGCGGAGGGAAAGGAACGCTGGTCAGAGAGACCTCCGGTCCTGCCAGGGTGAGCGTCCCGGTCAGTACTTCGGAGTCGACTTCTACAGACCACTCAAAATCACCCTGGGAGGGATAGGAATGGTTGATGACCATGGGGATAGAGCTGTCATCCACGGTGACGATCCCCGTAGTGTCCCCGTCGCCAAAGTCCATGTAGAACATATACCCATCAGCCCCGGTAGGGGTCCAATTGATGGTGAACTCCACCTCGCTGCAGGAAATTTCCGGGGTTACTGTGATGTCCAACCCATCACCATCCTGGGCATGACTGGCGGAGACTGTCCCTGCCAGGCTGACCACGGTGATAAACACAGCCATAAGTAAGCGGATAAGTTTGTTTAGGTCTTTCATGATTTGGATCTCCTTGGTTTGTCTTGATCTGGTTTGTTTAATTCCTAAAACAACCAGTCTCTAGTCTTTTCCTTTGTACCTACTGGTATCGGGAGTACCATTCATAATTAATTCTCCATCTTCACTGCCATACCCGTTCCCGTTTTCATTGCTGTCCCTGTTGTCCTTCTTTTCCTGTCCTGGAGGGGTGGCAGGCTTGTGGGAATTACCGTTTTCCTGGCCGTTGCCGTTCTGGTGGTCATCGGACTTTCCCTTGATAGTATCTTTGAATTTCTGGGGCTCTTTGAGACCATTCCCAACCAGCTCCAGACGCTCGCGGATCTTTTCCTGGGCTTTCAGCAGTCCGGGAGGGCTGCCCTGGGGATGTTCCCTGCCCAGCTCGGCCATTATCTGGTTCTGTTTCTGCAGGTTAGCTTCAATCTGGAGCAGGGCTTTATCCAGTCCCTGTCCTTCCAGCCTGGCTGCTTGTTCAAGCATCTTCTGGGTGTGCTTCTCCAGCAGGGCGAGGGCTTTGTCCGAAACCTCTTCTCCCGCTGCGAGCTGATTCTGGATCTCCTGCAGCCGGCGGCTTGCGAAGGATACATAGAGATCCAGTTTTTCCTCTGGATCGCTCTCCAGGCTGACCTGGATGTCCTCTGTAAGTGTTTTAACTCCGTAGAGCAGATCATCCGGTTGAGCTGCCTGGGCGGCGTATACGGTGCCTCCCAGACTGGAGAGAGCTACCAGCAGCACAGCGGCGATGGTCCCCAGGCGTGCCGCCCAGGAGCGCCGCTGGACTGTGCTCCTCTTCCCGGCAGGTTTATGGGACGTACCTTGGCCCGGCTTCAAGGTTCTGACCTGGGCCAGGTAGTTTTCTCGCCCGGCGTGGCTGGCCTGCAGACCTCTTTCCGGTACATTCTGCAAGCTTTCCAGCTGTTTTTTCAGCTCAGGGCTGATCTCGTGATCGTTCATAGAAATTCCTTTCAAAAATAAGCTGTTTCCTGCCCTATATGACGCAAAAACCCGTCCGGGGATACGGGTTGATTTCCATATTGGAGAGCAATATCAATAATCTAGAAACAGGAGGGATGTTATTGGTTTTCCAGCTCAGGATCCGGGTTCTGGTCATCGATCAGCACCCGCTGCAGAGCGGCGATTCCCCGGTGCTGAAGTGCTTTTACCGCTCCCTGCGACTTGTTCAAAGCCTGGGAGATTTCCTGGGTAGTCCAGCCTTCCAGGAATTTTAAAACAACTACCTGGCGCTGCTCCGGGGTGAGCAGCCGCAGCGCTTTCCTGACCCGCTCAGCTTCCTGCTGTTCGGCCAGCTGGCCGGCCGGGCCGGGTCCATCTTCTATCAGCAGCTCTGTGTCCAGCTCCAGGGAGGGAGGTGGTTCCCGGCGGTACAGGTCAGTGATCAGGTTGTGGGTGATGCGGTAGAGATAGGCCTGCAGATGGTCATTGGGTCCCCCGCCGCGCTCAAGGGAGGACAGGAAGCGCTGGAAGGTTTCTGCCACCAGATCTTCGGCAACCTGGGCTTTGCCGACATGTTTGAAGGCATAGGCATATAACGCGTCGCTGAACAGGTCGTAGATCTCGGCCAGGGCTTGCTGGTCGAACTGGCGGGCTTTTTGGAGGAGCTGTTCAGGTCGGTTGGCCATAATCACTTATTAATAAGACGCAAAATCTCCAGACCAGATACGGGAAACTGGCCTGAACGCATTGTAGCCCAGACAGGGGGAAAATTCAGCGAGTCCTATCGCGATTGTAAAGTCCCCGGTTAATTTCCTCCCTCGGGGTCTTGTTTTTGCCAGATTGGACTGCGAATGATCTCGCGATAATAATAGAAACTGGCCAACCCCAACCCACCACCGATTCCCGTGTAGAGTATGCCCAGAAGCGGTTTGGGGATGGGGGAGAATTTACGCAGGGAGATGCCCAGAGCGATCATAAAAAGCACCAGCGGGTAGCTGTGCCATTCCTGAAAAGCGAACAGGCAGGGCTTTTCAGTTTCCAGGTTGACAATCCGCCGGCTGTTCTTACGGGACAGCCTGGAAAAGCCGAATTGAAAGATCGCCAGTGCCAGGAGTATTCCCGGGAGCCAGTAGATCCAGGGCTGATCCACATCAGGAGCGAACATCCATTCCAGGGCCAGGGTGATCAGGAAAATCCCCACGCCGGTCCACATCACTCCAGCAGTCAGCAGTAACCAGTTCTTATGCGTTCGGGGTGTAAGTTTTTCAATCCATTTCATAATCCCTATTTATACCACTGGAAGGTTTTTTGTTAACCCCCATTTCCAACAAAAAAGATTGTATACTTGATACTTGGAAAAGAAACCCATCCTGGCGCTGGGACAGCCGGGTAATAGGAGGGCTGCTGTGCTGATTCCCGAGGAGTTATTTGTTTTTTTGAGAGAGCTGAAGGAAAATAACAACCGGGTCTGGTTCCAGGCCAATAAGGACCGCTATGAGCGCTATTTCAAGGATCCTCTGCTGGCTTTCATTGCCGCCATTGGGGAAAGGCTGCCCAGCATCAGCCCCTACTATGTGGCCATCCCCAGAGTGACCGGCGGATCATTGTTCCGTATCTACCGGGATGTGCGTTTCAGCCGGGATAAACGGCCGTACAAGACCTGGGCGGGAATGCATTTCCGCCATGAGCGGGCCCGCGATGTGCACTCACCTGGCTTTTATCTGCACCTTGAGCCCGGAAACTGCTTTATCAGCTGTGGGATCTGGAAACCCGACCGTGAAACCCTGCTGCGGGTGCGCCAGGTGATCGCTGATCACCCCCCGCGCTGGATTGAGGCAATTAGCGATCCTGATTTTGTAGCAGCCTACCAGCTGGCAGGGGATTCACTCAAACGACCACCCAGGGGATTTGACCCCGAACATCCCCTGATTGAGGACCTGAAGCGGGTGGATTTCCTGGCTTCCCATCCCATCACTGAGGAAAGGGCTCTCAGTCCGGATTTCCTGGATTTTTATGCTGACATGTGCCAGAAAGCCGTTCCCTTTATGCGCTTCTTAACAGAAGCGGTTGGCCTGGCCTGGTAAGTAGGATGGTAATTATGAGGGATTTTTACCTTAATATGTTTCCAGAGGGGGACAATGAGACATGGACAAGTCACTATCATCTTCCGATTGGTTCCGGATCCCTGATTCCCAGCCGGTTGTGCATCCAGATGGATAAGGGCGGCTCACTGAGCCGCCATGTATTTTTACTGCCAGGTCCTCCGGTTTTCATCAGCTGCCAATCAGAGCCTGGAGTTTTTTCCGGGAGGCCATTTCAACCTCGTCGTGGATGCTCTTCCCGTGGGAATCCATGGTGACCACCACCGGGAATTGTTTGACTTTCAGCACCCAGATGGCCTCGGGGACGCCAAAATCCAGTTTGTAAACCCCGATGACCTCTTCCACTGATCCCGCGATCAGGGTCGCCGCCCCGCCAATGGCATGGAAATAGGCCGCGGGCAATTCCTGGCAGGCTTGAAGCGTCTTCGCCCCCATCCCGCCTTTGCCGATTACCCCGCGCATGTCAAAATGACGCATTACCTCACTCTGATAGGGTTCTTCCCGGATACTGGTAGTTGGGCCGGCGGCCACAAATTTATAATCTCCTGTCTCCACACCGGAAACTACCGGGCCGCAGTGGTAGATCAAGCTATTCTTGAAGACCGGCTTAATGGCTTCATAAACTTCCAGGTCATCGCCTTCTGGCTGGCGGGTCTTCCTGATGAAGGTGTCGATCATCCATTTATGGACTGTATCCCTCCCAGTGGCCAGGATCCCGGTCAGGGCGACAGTATCGCCGGTATGCAGCTCCCGGATGGTTTCCGGTGAAATGGGAATGGTGATCTCTCTCATAGGTCTTACTCCTTCAGGTATTTGCCTATCAGCAGGTCCAGCTTTTCCCTGGTTTCGTCTGGGATAACAGCTGGATTAGTGATGATGGCGTTTTCCAGAGCAGTGGGGCAGATGCAGGAGCGCTGTTCCGGGGGAGGGTTTTCGGCCAGGTAGATCAGAGCGTTTTTCACATATTCCGTATTTTGGGCCAGGATCTTGAGGACCATCTCGACCGACACTTCATCTTCTCTGGAATGCCAGACGTCATAATCGGTGATGTGGGAGATAGAGGCATAGCACAGCTCGGCTTCTCGGGCCAGGAATGCTTCCGGGGCTGCGGTCATCCCGATGATCGACATTCCCCAGGAGCGGTAGGTGTTGGATTCAGCCCGGGTGGAAAAACGGGGTCCCTGAATCACCACAAACGCGCCTTGATCGTGGACCCGGGCTCCCACGTTTTTCAGCGCCTGGACCAGGTAGGAGGAAAGGTCCGGACAGAATGGATCCGCAGTACCGATATGGGCGGTAAAGCCGTTCTCAAAGAAAGTATTCTCCCTTCCTTTGGTCAGATCCAGGATCTGATCCGGCACCACCAGATCACCCGGCCGGTAGTCCTCTCGCAGGGATCCACAGGCGTTGACGCTGATCAACCGGGTAGCGCCCAGCGATTTCAGGGCGTAGATATTGGCCCGGTAGTTGACCTGTCCGGGGTTGATGGGATGGCCGGCGCCGTGGCGGGCCAGGAAGAGGATTCGCTGGCCGGCAAGTTCTCCTTCCACGATCGGACCGCTGGGTGATCCAAAGGGTGTATCCAGGATGTGCTCAGTAATTCTGGTCAGACCGGGTATCCGGTACAGCCCGGATCCGCCAATCACGGCAAAGAGGGGGGAAGAGCTCATCAGGGTTCCTTGTTCCAGGCAGCTTGATAATTGATCTGTCTGGCAGATAATGTGATTATAGAAGAATGAGGGGCATTCAACAAGATTGACTTTCATCACTCTTGGATTATCCTGGAGGGCAGAAAACCTCCTTCGGAAAAGGTTGGCAAGTACTGAAAAAAAACCGTTTTTTATGTATACTGAAAGTAAAGATGAACACAAAAGCTAGTGGTTTTGAAGAAGTAGCCCATACTGCTGACCTGGAAATCAAGGTCTGGGGAGAGAATCTGGAATCCCTCTTTATCGCCGCCGCTGAAGGTATGTTTCAACTTTCCGGCATCGAGGATTACGAAGAGGGTTTTTCCGCTGTCCGGGAGGATATTACCCTCGATGCCATGGATTATGAAGGCTTGCTGATCCTTTTCCTGGAAGAACTGCTCTACCGGCTCACCGAAGACTATATGCTCTTTAGTGTTGAAAAGCTGACCATCAATGAGCACTTCTCGCTCAAAGCCAGGCTGAGGGGTACCCAGATAAGGTCCTATCAGCGCGACATCAAAGCAGTTACCTATCACCGGCTGAACATCCAGGAGACTGACAGCGGCTATACCGTAAATGTCGTCTTTGACATCTAACCCCTATCTTTAGAGGTAGTCCAGCATGGTTTCCATTTCCGATCTCAAATATATCAGACCCTGTGAATGGGAGATTCCTCGCTCCTATCGATCGGATATGCGGGTCCCTGTCCGGATCTTCGCTACGCCGGAGCTGTTGAAGGATGTCTCTCGCGACAAATCTCTCGATCAGGCGCTGAACGCTGCCACCCTCCCGGGGCTGGTGGGGCAGGTGATGGTTATGCCTGATATGCACCAGGGCTACGGGTTTCCGATCGGCGGGGTGGCTGCTACCCGCTATCCGGACGGGGTGATCTCACCTGGAGGGATCGGCTATGATATCAATTGCGGCGTGCGCCTGCTGACCAGTCAGCTGACCTATCAGCAAGCTCGACCTTACCTGGAGGACCTGGCTGAGGCTTTGAACCGGTCCTGCCCCAGCGGGGTGGGCACAGGAGGCCACCGGCAGTTCTCTATCAAGGAGGTGGAAGAGGTTTGCCGGAAAGGTTCTGCCTGGGCTCGCTCGGCCGGGTTTGCGACCGAGCAGGACCTGCGCCGGACTGAAGAAGGTGGGCGTATCCCCGGGGCTGATCCCCGTGATATCAGCCCGCGGGCTCTCAAAAGAGGAAGCGGCCAGGTGGGTTCCCTGGGAGCGGGGAACCATTTTATCGAGATCGATCTGATAGAGAGGGTTTTTGACCCCCAGGCTGCCCGGGTGATGGGGCTTGAGGAGGGCAATCTGGCGCTGCAGATCCACTGCGGTTCCCGGGGTCTGGGCCACCAGGTATGCTCCGATTACGTAAAGAGCCTGCAGTCCACCGTTGAGCGCTACGGCATCGAGCTTCCTGATCGGGCTCTGGTTTGCGCTCCTCTGGATTCTCCGGAAGGAAAAGCTTACCTGTCCGCCATGGCCTGCGCGGCAAATTATGCTTTTGCCAACCGCCAGGTGCTCAGCCACCATGCCAGAGAAGCCTTTGAAAGTGTGCTGGCGGGCAGGGTTAAGGATTGGCAGCTCAGTTTGGTCTACGATGTGGCCCACAATATCGGCAAAATCGAAACTCATCTGATTGATGGTCGGGAGCAGGAAGTATGCGTTCACCGCAAAGGTGCCACCCGGGCATTTGGCCCGGGCGCGGCAGACCTTCCCTCTGAATATCGGGAAATCGGCCAGCCTGTGCTGGTGCCCGGCAGCATGGGAACATCATCCTGGGTCCTGCACGGCACAGAGGCTGCTATGCAGCGCTCGCTGGGTTCCTGCTGCCACGGAGCCGGTCGGGTGATGAGCCGCTCCCAGGCTAAGAAAACCATTTGGGGTGAGGACCTGCACTGGGAGCTGGAAAGCCGGGGGATCACCATTCTGGCGGGGTCGATGGCCGGGCTGGCAGAAGAGGCTCCAGCTGCCTACAAGGATATCGATGCTGTGGTCGATACGGTTGTTCAGGCTGGCATAACCGAGCCTGTAGCCCGGCTGAAACCCCTGGTGGTGATTAAAGGATAGGCCTTCAGCAGATCCCAGCCACCCTGGCTCCACTCAATTTGATCAGATCCCGGGGGTCAAGGCGGATGTTCACTCCCAGTTCTCCCCCGGAGACATGAATGGCAGCCTCTTCCAGGGCAGATTCATGGATCAGGATCTGAAACCCGCGATTGACCAGCGCCAGGGGTGAGATCCCCCCCGCCTGCAGGCCGGTGAGCCTTTCTGCTTCTCTCTGAGTAGCCGGTGAGACCTTTTTTTCCCCCATTATCTTGGCCAGCTTTTTTAGGTCCACTTCCTGGTTTCCCGGCACAACTGCCAGGATGGGCTTTCCGGTGCCCCGGCGGATGATGACGATGCTTTTAAAGACAATTTCCGGAGGAGCTTTCAGCAGCCGGGCCACTTCCTCCGCGCCCAGCTTCTCCCTGGGGAGCTCGAATACCTCATACTTAACTTTCCGGCTGTCCAGGAAGCGGGTAACGTTATTGGCTTTCATCGATTTCCTTCCTCCTCTTCCTGCTCTGATTTTATCAGAAGGTCCAGGTCGCCCCGGCACCAGAAGTATGATAAGCTATTTGGTAAGAGAATAGCGCGGGAGACCAGGGGGAGGTTTGCCTATGTCGGGGGAAACCCGGATCCGGAAAAGGTTCAGCTCGAGCGCATGAGATAGGAGCTCATCTGCAGGAGCTTGCTGATAAATCCGGCAGATGATAATCATCCAGGTAATCCCGGCTGAAATCGCGCTGATCAATATTACGACTCTCAGAGAGGCAGCCATGCAGCAATATCTGGAACTCATGCAGCATATCCTTGATCGTGGTGTTTCCAAAGGTGACCGGACCGGCACCGGGACAAAATCCGTGTTTGGCTACCAGATGCGCTTTGATCTCGAGCAGGGCTTTCCCCTGCTGACGACCAAGAAGCTCCACCTGAAATCCATCATTTATGAGCTTTTATGGTTCCTGAAAGGGGATACCAATATCAAGTATCTTAAGAAACACGGCGTTCGCATCTGGGATGAGTGGGCAGATGAGAACGGCGATCTGGGACCGGTTTACGGCTTCCAGTGGCGGTTCTGGCAGGATCCCGAAGGTGGCGTGGTGGACCAGATCTCCCAGGCCATTGACCAGATCAAGACCAACCCCAATTCCCGGCGCATCCTGGTCAGCGCCTGGAATGTCGGCCAGATCGACAGGATGGCCCTGCCTCCCTGCCATCTGCTTTTCCAGTTCTATGTGGCTGAAGGTCGGCTTTCCCTCCAGCTCTACCAGCGCTCCGCGGATGTATTCCTGGGAGTTCCCTTCAACATCGCTTCCTATGCTTTGTTGACAATGATGGTAGCCCAGGTCTGTGATCTGAAGCCAGGGGACTTTGTGCATACCCTGGGGGATACCCATCTCTATCTGGACCATATCGATAAGGCCCGGATGCAGCTCACCCGGAAGCCCTATCCACTGCCGACCATGCGCATCAACCCTGCTGTTAAGTCGATCTTTGATTTCAAGTACGAAGATTTCCAGCTGGAGAATTACCAGGCTCATCCCCATATCAAGGCCAAGGTCTCAGTATGATCGTTTCCATCATCGCTGCCCTGGACGAGGAGGGGGGGATCGGTTATCAGAACCGGATCCCCTGGCATCTGCCTGGCGACCTGGCCCGTTTTAAAAAACTGACCATGGGACACCATCTGATCCTGGGGCGGAAGACCTTCCAGTCCATCGGCAGGACGCTGCCCGGAAGGCAGATGATCGTGCTCTCCAGAAAGCCGGAATACAGACCCGGGGGCTGCCTTACAGCCTTATCGCTGGGGGATGCCCTGGAGCTGGCCAGGGCTAGGGGGGAAAATGAAGCCTTTGTGATTGGTGGTGGGGAAGTCTACCGGCAGGCCCTGCCGCAGGCCGACCGCTTTTACCTGACCCGGGTGCAGGCGAGCTTTAACGCTGATACAGTCTTCCCGGAATGGAATGAAGAGGGTTGGCAGGAGATCTGTGCCCAGGAATTCCCGGCCGATGCGCTCAATCCCTTCCGGCACACGTTTTATTTTCTGGTCCGATCCCAGAGTTGATTTCCTGTAGCCCCGGGCTCCGCGCTCAACAGCACCAGCGTGCCAGGACTGTTCGGTCTGGGTTACTTTCCCGCCAGCAGGTTGATCTTTTCCCAGGGTTTGAGATCCGACTGCAGGGCCAGCAGCTCCCGGAGCTCAAAGATCTGGTCCCGCAGACCAGCGGCGGTTTCGAATTCCAGATTTTCCGCCGCGGCTAGCATCTGCTTTTCAAGCTCGGCGATCATCATTTTCAGCTCGGATGTGGGGATGCCCTCCAGTCCGGTTTGGTAATCAGGTCCTTTTTCACTGACTGCCCCCATTTTGACCCGCTCGGTGATATCTGAAATGGATTTTTTAATGCTTTCAGGTTTGATGCCGTGCTCCTGATTGTATTTGGTCTGCTTCTCACGGCGGCGTTCGGTCTCGTCGATGGCTGTCCGCATGGCCGGGGTGATGGCATCCGCATACATGATCACTGTGCCCCGTACATGGCGGGCGGCCCGGCCGATGGTCTGGATCAGAGCAGTGTCCGAGCGCAGAAAACCGGCTTTATCGGCGTCCAGGATGGCGACCAGGGAGACCTCTGGCAGATCCAGCCCTTCCCGGAGCAGATTGATACCCACGATCACATCGTAAACGCCCAGGCGCAGATCGCGCAGGATCCCCACCCGCTCCAGAGTGTCAATTTCCGAGTGCAGATAATGGACCTTGACCCCGCTCTCCTCCAGGTATTTTGACAGATCTTCAGCCATGCGTTTTGTCAGGGTGGTGACCAGGACCCGCTCGCCCCGCTCGGTCCTCTGGTAGATTTCTCCCATCAAGTCGTCCACCTGGCCGGTGATGGGGCGGACAATCACTTTCGGATCGACCAGGCCCGTGGGCCGGATAACCTGGTCGACAACTTCCTTGACTTTGCCCAGCTCATAGGGGCCCGGCGTGGCGGAGGTGTAAATGGTGTAGCCCATCTTGCTCTCAAATTCCTCAAATTGGAGAGGGCGGTTGTCCAGAGCGGAAGGCAGCCGGAACCCATATTCCACCAGAGTGGCTTTGCGGGAGCGGTCTCCGTTGAACATACCCCTGATCTGGGGCACTGTCATGTGGGATTCATCCAGGACCAGCAGATATTCCTGGGGCAAGTAATCCATCATTGTCCAGGGAGGGGAACCAGGGGGACGCTGGTCGAGATGGCGGGAATAGTTCTCGATGCCGGAGCAGTAGCCGACCTCACGGAGCATCTCCAGGTCGTATTTGGTGCGCTGTTCGATGCGCTGGGCTTCCAGCAGCTTGCCGTGGCGGTTGAACTGGATCACCTGCTCGGTCATTTCGTCTTCAATGTCCTTGAGCGCTTGCTTGAGCTTTTCCTCTTCAGTGATGAAATGTTTGGCAGGGTAGATATTCACTCCCTTAGCCTCTTCCAGGATTTCAGCTGTCACCCGGTCGATGCGGGTGATCCGCTCCACTTCATCGCCAAAGAAAGAGATCCTGTAAACAACCTTATCGTCATAAGCCGGAGCGATCTCGAGTGTATCGCCACGCACCCGGAAGGAGCCCGGCTTGAGGTCGATATCGTTGCGGGTGTACTGGCCTTCGATCAGCTGGCGCAGCAGGGCATTCCGGCGGTAGACCGATCCTGCCTGCAAGTCGATCATCACTTTGCCGTAGGCTGCCGGATTGCCCAGGCCGTAAATACAGGAGACTGAAGCCACGATGATGACGTCCTTGCGGGACATCAAAGCCGTGGTGGCTGCCAGGCGCAGGCGTTCAATTTCCTCATTGATATCGGTTTCTTTTTCGATGTACAGATCGTGGTGAGGCACATAGGCTTCAGGCTGGTAGTAATCATAGTAGCTGACGAAATATTCCACCGCGTTCTCAGGGAAGAATGACTTGAATTCCGCATATAGCTGGGCGGCCAGGGTTTTATTGTGGGCAATCACCAGGGCCGGCATCTGCATCTCCTGGATCACGTTGGCGATGGTGTAGGTTTTCCCGGTCCCTGTAGCTCCCAGCAGGACCTGGTGCCGCAGTCCGTTCTTGATCCCCCGGGTCAATTTTGCGATTGCCTGGGGCTGATCTCCCATGGGCTGAAACGGTGCCTGGAGCTTGAATTCCATAACTGACCTCACTGCTCTACGTAAATCGGGTTGCTGTAAATCCAGCCCCTTTTCAGCCCTTTGTAAAAGAGAGTCGCTTCTACCCTGTAGACTCCGGGATCAGTGACCTGATATTCACAGTCCCGAGTCCGCTGCCAGGCAGCGATCTTTCTGCCATTGCGGATCAAGGAGCAACTCGCCTTCCGTGGGAGATCGATTTGCAGCCGGGTGTCCTCAGTCAGGGTTATTCGGTCTCCCATAACGGCTGTTCCCCGGGCTGTCCGGGTGGAAAACCGGAAACCGTTTGTGGGGTGGGGCAGATCATAACCGACAAAAGCGTGCCCTTCCCGGAGAGCTCCATATATTAAACCCCGATCCGTCTCAAGATCACCTGTTAATTCTGTTGGCAGCAGCAGATGGGTGTTTACAGACTTGAAATGATATTCATATGGGAACAGGGTCCTTTTCAGGGGACCAAGATTGGCATGCATGGCATGAGCGTCCGAGCCCCCAACGGCAACCACCCGGTTTCCCTCTCCTGTCAGCCGATCCCACAGCAGCAGAGTTTCAGGGATCGGTCCGTGGGCGATGCGTTTGGGAAAATAGGCATACCACAGTGCCCGGGGGATGTTTTTCAGGAGGGTCTTGAACTCGGAAAAACCGTTCCAGAGCTCGATGCCGGTATATCCAGTGACCTCCCACCTGTCCCACGAGAAGTCCCCCTGATTGAACTTGGGCGCGGCGGGGTCGATTGGATGGGCGATAAAGGACACGCCCCCTAGCTGAGCGATCCTGTCGATCAGTCCCTGGGTGTCTCCGGCCAATTCGGCCAGCTCCTGGCCTGTTCCGAAAACCAGCAGGTGGTTGTTCTGCCTGGCTGTGGTGTCATCGTGGATCTCCTCCCCGACCAGGACCAGCACCCGTTTTCCGTCTCTGGAGTGATAGCCTTCCTGATCCGCGACCAGGATGTTGTGGTCGGTCACAATGACAGCTTGCAGTCCGGATCTCAAGGCTGCTGCGGCGATATCGCTGTGGCTTCCGGTGCCGTCTGAATGATGGGTATGCATGTGAAGGTTGATAGTGATTTCAATCATAGGTTTTCCTGAGATAAATTTGACTAAATGGCAGTCAGGGCAGAATTCTGAACTGTTTGGCTGGGAGATATACTTCTTGACGTTCTCCCTGTAGAGAAGGTATAATCGCCCTGCTTGATAATTGAACAGCGATAATGAGAATTGAGATCGGTGGAAAGAGATCCCCTTCAGGGGATTTCCCCTCAGCCGGGAGGTTTATGTGTCAACATATCTGAACATTGGTTTGATCATCACTTCGGTCGCCCTGATAACCAGCGTCATTCTGCAGAGCAAGGGAGCTGGCCTGGGCGGTTTAACTGGCGTTGATACCGGTGGCGTATTCTCTGCCCGCCGGGGCATTGAAAAGACCCTTTTCCGGGTCACCATTGGACTCAGCGTATTGTTTTTTGGATTGGCAATTGCCACAGTAATTGTAACAGTTTAATAAAAAGACTGGCCTGGTTTGACCAGAATGCCATGCTGAAAAATTGCCGGAAAATATGGGTCTCCATGTTTTCCGGTTAGGTTTAACCCCCCAGGGGAGCGATGGGCACCAAACCGGCAGGAAATTTTTCATGAACTTGATAAAAAAACTTCGCTGGCAGATCCTGATCATCCTGCTTGCCCTGGCTGTGATTGGCTTTGTGCTTTGGGGACAGCAAGCTGAACCGGTGCTTGTCGAAGCCCCGGAACCTACCAGCGGCGGGGTGTATGTAGAAGGTATTGTCGGATCCCTGGTACGTTTGAATCCGCTGCTGGCAGTATTCAATCCTCCCGACCAGGATCCAGTCAGCCTGCTGTACAGTGGGTTGATCAAGTTTGACAGCACCGGTCTTCCCCAGCCGGACCTGTCGAACGCCTGGGGGATTTCCAGGGACGGTGACGTTTATAATTTTTCCCTGAGGAGCGATGCTTTCTGGCATGATGGAGAGCCGGTCACCAGTGAGGATGTGGTCTTTACTGTCAATCTGCTGAAAGATCCTGATTTCCCGGTGCCTGAGGATCTGGCGGCTTTTTGGGAGGAAATTGAGGTAATTGCCCTGAACGAACGAACCCTGCAGTTCAGGCTGCCGGAGGCATTTTCTCCCTTCCTGGACTACCTCGATTTCGGCATTTTGCCTGCTCATCTGTTTAAAGGGATGACAGCTGCGGAGATTGTCGATGCACCCTTTAACCTGCAGCCGGTAGGCACCGGTCCTTTCCAGTTCGAGCAGCTGATCGTCGAGGACGACCGTATTACCGGTGTGGTGCTGAAGAAGAACCCTGATTATTATGGGGATGAGGCATTTCTGGATCAGGTGGCCTTCCGGTATTATCCGGATTCTGCCGCGGTCTGGAAAGCTTACCAGGATGGAGAGGTACAGGGTGTGGGGGAATTATCAGACGATATCCTGGAAGAAGCCCTGCTGGACGAGAGTCTTAATGTTTATACCAGCCGCCTGCCGGAAATGACACTGGTGCTGCTTAACCTGGATAACCCCCAGGTGCCCTATTTCCAGGAAGTGGACATGCGCAAGGCGCTGATGCAGGGCATCAACCGCCAGTATTTGGTAGACCACATCAACCACGGGCAGGCAATCATCGCTGACGGTCCGATCTTCCCCAAGACCTGGGCTTACTACGAAAACCTGCCCCGCTACCAGTATGACCCTGAGCTGGCTGTGAAGACCATTAAGGGTCTGGGCTACACCTTCCCGGCAGAGGGCGGGACTGCCCGGACCAACGAGGATGGTGACCGGTTGACCGTGGAGCTGCTCTACCCGGAAACTGGCCTGCATGCTCAGATAGCCCAGGCCATTCAAGAGAACTGGACTGCCCTGGGTTATGACGTCACCCTGAAAGAGCTCCCTTACCAGGATCTATTGGAACGACTTGACGATCGGGACTATGAAGCCGCTTTGGTGGATTTGAACCTGACCAGCATGCCTGACCCGGATCCCTACCCCTTCTGGCATCAGACACAGGCCACAGGAGGCCAGAATTATTCCATGTGGAATGATCGCCGGGCCAGTGAGTATCTGGAACAGGCCCGCATTATCCTTGATATCAACGAAAGAGCCCGCCTGTATAAAAATTTCCAGGTGCGCTTTTACGATCAACTGCCTGCATTGCCGCTGTACTATCCGGTTTATAACTACGGGGTCTCTTCAGAGGTCAAAGGAGTCCGGATCGGTCCGATCTTCGAACCCTCAGACCGTTTGGATACCATCACTGATTGGTATATCTTTGTGGAGGTGCCCGGAGGCCTGCAACCGACCGAGGAAGGTACAGCCGGGAAATAAATCTCCCGGCTGTTTTTTATGTTTAGGTGAATAAGGGAAGGATTGTTGTGAGCACTGATCATACATCACCCCGGCAGAACAGGGGACAACAAACTGAAAAATGGTTCGCCCTGAGCGGGGAAAAGGTCCTCGCCATGCTGGGAGTGGATCGGGAAAAAGGTCTATCCTCCGCAGAAGCGGGGAAACGCCTGGTGGTCTATGGGAGGAATGAGCTTAAGGAAGCTCCCCCTACCAGCATCTGGGTCAAGATCTATGAGCAGTTTGCCAATTTTGTGGTCGTTCTGCTGCTGGTAGCAGCGGTGATCTCCGCGGTCTTGCAGGATTGGGTGGAAGCTGCTGCCATCATGACCATCGTCATTCTGAATGCCGGATTGGGTGTGCTCCAGGAGAGCAGGGCGGAGGAAGCCCTGGCGGCTTTAAAGAAGATGGCTGCCCCGGATGCCAACGTGCTCCGAGACGGCCACCGGATAGCTATCCCTGCCCGGGAAGTGGTCCCCGGGGACATTGTCTTCCTGGAAGCGGGCAATTTTGTCCCGGCAGACATCAGGCTGCTGGAGACAGTGAACCTGAGGATCGAGGAAGCGGCTCTGACCGGTGAGTCCGTGGCAGTATCAAAGAACGCCATTCTAGCGCTGGAAGAAGACGCTGATCTGGGCGACCGGAAAACCATGGCTTATACCGGGACAGTTGTCAGCTACGGTCGTGGTGTGGGTGTGGTTGTGAACATTGGGATGAGCACTGAGATCGGTCAGATCGCTTCCATGCTGCAGGAAGTGGAAGAGGATGAAACCCCCCTGCAGAAGAAGCTGGATGGTTTTGGCCGCACCCTGGGTTGGGTGACTCTGGTGATCAGCGCGGTGGTTTTTATAGAAGGGATGCTTACAGGTACTGAACCGCTGGAAATGTTCATCATTGCCGTCAGTTTGGCCATTGCCGCTGTGCCAGAAGGCCTTCCGGCGGTGGTAACCATCACCCTGGCTCTGGGCATGCAGGAAATGATCGCCCGCAATGCCCTGATCAGAAGATTGTCCTCGGTGGAAACCCTGGGTTCTGCCACCATCATCTGCTCGGATAAGACAGGTACTTTGACCCAGAACGAGATGACGGTAACCAGCATCGCTGTGGATGGGGAATTCCTGGACATCACCGGGACCGGATACAACCTGGACGGAGAATTCCTCCGGGACGGCAAACCGGTTGATCTGGCTGATTATCCAGGTATCCGGACAGCTTTATGGATTGGGGCATTGAACAACGACGCTGTGCTGGAAGCTGATTATGATGACCAGGGCAGGAAAACCATTCGCATGGTGGGAGATCCGACGGAAGGTGCGCTGCTGGTGGCTGCTGCCAAAGGAGGTGCTTTGCCAGCTCCTTTATCCCAGGCTTACCCGCGCATTGAGGAGATTCCCTTTGACTCCGAGCGCAAGCGCATGGTAACCGTGCATGCTATCAACAGTCCGGAGGCCGGGGATGTGTCCCCATTTTACGATCACAAGCAGCGAGCCTGGTATGTGGTAGCCCAAAAAGGCGCTCCGGATGTGGTACTGGAGCGCTGTACTCACTACCAGAACCGGGATGATCAGGCTGTGCCGCTCGATGCTGAACAGCGCCGGCGCATCCTGGCAGCCAATGATCGGATGACCAGCCAGGCGCTGCGCGTGCTGGGTGTTGCCTACCGGGTGATCAAAGAATTGGAGTACCAGCAGAACGGCGATCTGCATGAGAATATCGAGCAGGAACTGATCTTCGTGGGTTTGCTGGGCATGATCGATCCGGCCCGGCCTGAAGTGCTGCCTGCTCTGCAGTCCGCCCGGAACGCTGGCATCCGGACAGCTATGATCACCGGCGATTATCCCAAAACCGCTGAGGCGATTGCCCGCGAGATCGGCTTACTGGAAGAAGGCCACCGGGTGCTTACCGGCAGGGAGCTGGATGAGATCCCGGACAACGACCTGGTGGAACTGGTGAACTACACCGACGTGTTCGCTAGAGTGTCCCCGGAGCATAAAGTTCGCATTGTGGATGCCTTAAAGGCCAATCATGAGGTCGTGGCGATGACTGGTGACGGAGTTAACGACGCACCTTCTATCAAGAAAGCGGACATTGGCATTGCCATGGGCATCACCGGCACCGATGTGGCCAAGGAAACCGCGGATATGGTGCTCACCGATGATAACTATGCCAGCATCGTTTCCGCTGTTGAACAGGGGCGGGTGATCTACAGCAACATCCGCAAATTCGTTTATTTCCTGCTTTCCTGCAATATCGCTGAGATAGCCACCATCTTCCTGGCAACCATGGTGGGTTGGAAATCACCTCTCAGCGCCATCCAGCTCTTATGGCTGAATTTGATCTCAGATGGTGCGCCTGCCCTGGCCCTGGGCCTTGAAAAAGGGGATCCGGACTTGATGGAGCAGCCGCCCCGCGATCCGGAAGAGCCGATATTGAACCGCTTTATGATGACCGGGATCGGCATCCAGACAGTAGCTATCACTGCAGTCACTCTGGGAGCCTATTGGATCGGGCTGCGGAATTTCCCCGAGATGGCGAATACCATGGCATTTGTAACTCTGTCCTTCTCAGAGTTACTGCGGGCTTTCACCGCCAGGTCTGAGCGGGTCCCTGTCATTAAGGTGGGTATTTTTTCAAACAAAGTGATGAACCTGGCTATCCTCTCGTCGCTGACTCTGCTGCTGGTGGTCGTTTACGTGCCTTTCCTGCAGGGGATTTTCGGTACTGCGCCGCTGGGCTGGGTGCAGTGGGAGATCATCCTGCCCCTGCTTCTCGGCCCTTCAGTTGCCGCTGAGCTGACCAAATTGATTTTAGGTAAAAAGAACTGAAACAGGTCTCCGTCCTTTGGGGTAATCTACCCCTCAGGCTGGGATCTCATTATTAATCTCAGGGACTATCCTGCCATATCTATGAATTGTTCATAGAATTTTATTTTTATCAGAACTCTCCTCCAGCCCAGTGCCTGGTCATTAGTTATCATATGATATGTTATTAAAACTGGAGGAAAATACCAGATGAGCTCTAGGAAGTATTTGAAAAAAAGACGACAGAAAAAGCAGCAGCAGAGCCTGATTTTGATCCTGATCATGGGCGGGGGCGTAGGCCTGGTTGTGGGGGCGATAATCTCCGCGGCTATCACCAGCTCCCGGGTAAACCTGAAACCCCGCCAGATAACAATCCCCGAATACACACAGGCAGCCCAGTATGGTATCAGGGGTCTGGGAGATCCTTCTGCTCCCGTGGTGATCACAGAGTACTCTGATTACAGCTGCAGCCACTGTGGGAATTTCGCCACTGAAACCAAAAAACTGCTGGAAAGGGAATATATCCTGACCGGTGTGGTAGCTCTGGAATACCACACGGTCGGCTGGGTAACAGAAAGACCCGCGGTGCTCCAGGCCACAGAGGCGGCCTACTGCGCAGGAGAGCAGGGCTCCTTCTGGCAGTTCCATGACCTGATATTTGCCAATCAGAGGAGTTTGTTCGTCAACCCTGCTGCGGATGTTTCCCGAACGATGAACACATTCGCGGAGATGCTTGAGTTGGACATGGATGCCTTTAAACGCTGTGTCGCTGAACGCCCGCACAGGGACTTAATTGATGCAGACCGGGATGCAGCCAATGAGCTCGAAGTTACCGGGACCCCAACCTTCTTCATCAACGGGGTGATCCTGCGGGGAAATCAGCCCTATGAGAACTTCCGGCAGGCTATTGAAGATGCCCTGGTTATCGGTAACTGACACTACCCTGGAAGACGGAACAGTTCACCAGATTGCTTGTCATAAACCCACGAGGTCAGGTTGCGGTCACCCGTTCTGCCTGGGAGATCAGGGTGTGATCTGGTCTGCCGGCCGCTTGCCGGGGGAATTCAGCCCGCTTTCGCTGAAAGGCCTGAGCACCTTGACGTGCATATCACGCTCCACCACGCACTGGCAGGAAAGCCGGAATTCTCCCAAGCCGCCCTGGCTTTCCAGGAGGGTCTTTTCCGCTTCGGTCATCTCTTCCGGCTCTCCCGCTAGAAATTCCACCCGGCAGGTCCCGCAGCGGGCATAGCCACCGCAGCGGTGCAGGGGTTCTCCCCCGTTGTCTTCCAGGGCATTCACCAGACGGACGCCCTCTGGAACTTCGAACTCTCCCACTCCTTCAATCAGTAATTTCGGCATACCTGGTCTCCTTTTCGGTCCTATTGTTAGGTTAGTTTATCCGATCAGTATCAATCCTGCCACCCACGCCAGCCCACTTTCCTCAGAATTTCCCCCTTCCCCTTTGAAGTATGGATTCCAACCACAGTCTTCAATCAGTTTGAACACATCCACTCCGTATCCTGATAAAGACGGCCTGGCCAGGTCTGGATGACGGCAGGAACCTCCGGCGATGCGCTGACATTCCAGGTATTCCTGACAGAACAGCTCCTTGCAAGATCCGCCTGCAAAGGCTGTTGAGTCCTTGTATCCCTGCCGGACAGCTTCGGTTTCCAGAGTGGCGACCAGCTCGTGCAGCACCCGACCCAGCTCCAGGCGCTCCCAGGAAAGCAGCATCGCGGCAGGAACTACCAGGCGAACCACCAGGGCCTGCGGCCGCAGAGCGGCCATCTTCCTGAATCCTGCCGGTCCTTCCACGTAGGGAGGGCAACTGAAGGAAAGGCCGTAGTTTTCACAGCGAGGCTGGACGCATTTCAAGGCCAGCTGTTCGCTGACCTGGATCAGGCTGCTGTCGATTACCGCGGCTTCGCTGGCACCCAGGGAAAGGGCCAGATCAACCAGCGGGGTGAGGTCCGGCTGGCTCTGAACCATGTGCTATTCCCGGGAGATCTTTTCTTGCAGATGGATGCCCCGCTTGTGGTACTCGGATAGCAGGTCTTCGAAAGTCCCTTCTGTTCCCCCGATCAGCTCTGGAGGGCAGATGCCCTGCTTGTTGAACAATCCTTTCAGCAGCTGGCGGGCCACAATGGTGCAGGTGTATCCGGTAGTACGGGCCATAGAGGTGATCCCCTTGCCCTCATCGTAGTGATCCACCAGATCATATTGATAGGTGACCTTTTCCTTTCCTTTTCTTCCGGAAAGAACCACCTGCATCACAGTGATGTCGCGGTCTTCCTTTTTCATCCTCCACTGCTTAAAAAGCAGCTGAGAGGTCAGGGCCAGGGGCGCTACTTTCTGCCCGCCAATTTCTATCGGCTCCGGGTTGAAGAAACCGCTTTCACGGAATACCCGCATCAGGTTAGCGTGTCCGGGGTAGCGGAGGGTCTTTTCCCGCATGGTGGGGATTTGCAGGGTTTGCCTTAATGTGCGCAGGCCGTCGGTGTTAAAAGCCTCCAGGCTTCCCAGTGCAGGGAAATCGATCAGCTCGACTCCGGAGAGAGCCGGGTAGATCACTTCGCGGCCATTCTCCACAAAGCGGGCAGGCCTGGTGTACTCTTCCAGAACATCCACAGGGGAAAACACAGCTTGATATTCATAGGGCCAGCGGCGGATTTCCGGCAGCCCGCCCACATAACAGTGGTAGTAATCGGTCTGGTCGAGTTTTTCCGCCACATCTCCGGCGATCAGGTTGCACAGTCCGGGAGCTACCCCGCAATCCACAACCGCGGTGATACCCCGCTCCCTGGCAAGTTCGTCCAGCTCAAAAGGATCTTCCGGGAAAAAGGAAATATCCACCACGTTCATCCCCGCCTTGATGATCTCCTTCAGGGTGTTGAAGCCCATGAAACCGGGTACAGCACTGATTACCAGGTCGGCCCCTTTAACCAGGGCGGGAATAGCGCCAGGTTCTGTAAGGTCAGCCTGTTTTGTGGTTACAGAATCCAATCCCTGGAGATCTTTCAGAGCAGAGGTACTGAAATCCACACCCAGTACCTCGAATTCCCTGTCTTCCGCGAGATCCTTGATGATCGCGCTGCCAACCAGGCCTGCGCCAAAAACAACGATTTTCATACAGTTTTCTCCTTATTTGCCCGCCAGGTTTTCCTGCAGGAAACCTTCTATCCTCTTGTAAAGGTCAGTGATATTTTCCGAGCGCTTGAACCCATGCCCCTCATCCGGATAGAGCTGGTACTGACAGGGTACCCCATTCGCTTTCAGGGCTTGAACGATTTGCTCAGTCTGCTCCCGGGGCACAATGGGATCAGCCCCTCCCTGGAAAACCGCTACCGGATCCTGAATGCGGTCTGCAAAAAAGACCGGTGAGCGCTCACGGTAGTCCTTTTCCCTCTCAGGG
>JANTFT010000004.1 GCA_024763275.1 Anaerolineales bacterium
TCAGGCAATTCCAGGCCTACGATCAGCCAGACTAACGTAAATACATCGCATTCATATACAATTTCTGGAAATCGGCATAGGTGGTTAACTCGATATAATCCACATCCTTGATCACTTCAGATATCAAATGTCGGTGTTTCGTTGAGATCAAAGCCTGAACAGCTCCCATACCAGCTGCGTTGCCTACTTGTTGGAAGCGCATGAGCGGGATATCAGGGAACATGCCTATCTCAATGGCATTGGGGACACTGATATAAGTTCCAAAGGCACCCGCTACTAGGACTCGGTCTACTTCTTGTGCCGAAATCCCGGCTTCTACCAGTAAAATTTCCAAGCCAGCTCGAATAGCGGCTTTGGCCAGTTGGATCTCATTCACATCTTTCCGGGATACCGTGATGTCCTTTTGATTGCCAGATTCTTTCGCTGGCACTAGAAGCAATTCACCCAAACCTTTAGCGTTCTGGCGAGTAAAAGGGGAGCCAGCTTTGATGGATCCTTTTTCATCCATCAGATCCGATGTTTTCATTTCCGCCACGACATCCAAGATCCCGGAACCACAAATGCCCACGGGAGGCTGGTCATCGATGGTAAATAATTTGATCTCATCGTCTTTGATCTGGACCCGTTCAATTGCTCCTGGTGCTGCTCGCATGCCATGAGTGATATGGGCTCCTTCAAAGGCGGGTCCCGAAGCACAGGAACAGCTGGATATATTCCCCTGGAAAACCAGGGAGATCTCAGTATTTGTTCCAATATCGATGGCCAAGACGGTTTCTTTTGTCTTCCACAGTTCTGTGGAGAGGATCACAGCCGCATGATCGGCGCCCACATAACCGGCTATATTGGGCAACATATGAATATAAGCACCCGGAGCCATATTCAGGCCCAGCTCCCCACCTCGAAAATCGATCGATCGGTTCAAGGCAGGAACATAGGGTGCAAAAACCAGCTGCCCTACTGGCAATCCTGCGAACAGGTGGTGCATGGCCGTATTTCCAACAATGACTGAATCCACGATCTGGTCTCGCTGGATATCAGCCAGCTGGCACAGCTCCTCGAGCTTATCATTCAGTGTATTAACGATCACTTCTTGAAGTTTTGCCCTGCCATCCTCAGTATCCCTGGTATAAGAGATACGGCTGATGATATCCTCGCCGTAGGCAATCTGAGGATTCATTACACCGGCTTTTTCGACGATCTGTCCGGTTGACAGATTTACCAGGTAAACAGCTATTTTGGTGGTGCCGATATCAACAGAGATACCAAATATCTCGGATCCCGGGGGAAGGACAGCAATGACCTCATCGTCGTGTAAGACAATACGGACAGACCATTTATATTTTCTGAGTAGGTCTGATAATACTTCCAGAACAGGCAAATCGACGTGTGTATTTGGATATCCCACTTCCTCCAACCCGGCGATAACTCTATCCGCGTCTGCTCTCAGGTCCTTGAGGTCAGGAGGGGCCAGTTCCAGGTCGATCGGCTTTACTGCCGGAGAAATTGCGATGTCGAAATCTTTGCCTTCAACTTGCAGCCTCTGCGGGGTTGAGAGGGATTCAGGCGGTATATCAACCCGGACATCTGAGAGCGGGATTGTCTGGCAAGCCAACCGGTAACCCTTCTCGATCTGTGCTTCCTCAATCGAATCGATTTCTGATTGGGTAGGTGGGTTCACTTGACCGCTGGCAATCCTGACCAGGCAGCTGTTACACCACCCTTCACCACCACAGAGCGATATCACGCCCACCCCAGCTGAACGAGAAGCGTCTAGAATCGTCTGTCCTGGTTTGATTTGTATTCTTCTGCCTACTGGTTGCATATCAACGGTTAAAGTTTCCTTATCAGCCATGCCTCTCCTCATTCTGATCCTGGTAGCGGCAGGTTTCCCGCATGGTGCAATAATCACAGATGCGCTCGCCTGAGCTTAGATTTGGGCCTATGCCGATGATCATTGAAAGTGATTTGCGGGGAACCATCAGGTAATAGGGCGTCAGTGTTACACCGATCTGTTCCGGTTCAACCAGGCTGAAAATCAATGGTTGGCCTTCCTCAACCCCCCATCCGATCATACCCGGACTGAGGGGTATGGTGGTTTGAAGTCCTTCAGCAGCTGCCTTTAATTCGATTTGTCTGCAGACAGCATTGGCTAAAGCCTCCACCGCTGCAGATCCGACCCCATCAATGGCCAGCCCTAATACCATATCGTCATCCATGACTTCCGAAGCATAACCATCAATCTTTGATCCAACGCTGCAGACAGCTACTGAAATATAGCTTGCACCAACCAGGTGCCCGGTGACCAGAGGGCCTGATATCTTTTTTCCACCTTCCAGTTCCAGACTGTTATGCTTGAAACCAGTAACCTTAAATTCCTTAACCAAAACCTCGGGCTCAAGCAGATCGACGACAGATTTCAGGGCTTTTTCTGCAGTATGAACCAGGCGTGGGCTGCGAGAGCGGATGATTTCCGGATCGGCTCCCTGTCCCCGCAGGACGCTGTCCGCGGTGATATTTAGATCTTCTACCTGCCATTTTTTCATGTTTGGTCAATCTTCTTTGGGTTTATGATCCCGCCAGTATCCTATGTAGCGAGAACCGAAGTTATCCTTTCCTAACAACAGGTCAGATGCTCGAATTAATGTAGTGAGTTTAATAGGGTCGGTAATTGCGCAGGTAGCGCCAGCTCCCATTGCCAGGGCCAGGAAGGCCTGGTTGATGGTATGGCGGTCCGGAAGTCCAAAGGATACGTTGCTGGCACCCAGATTGATATTAACGCCGAATTCCTCTTTCACGCGTCGAACAGTTTCCAGGGTCACTGCCCCCGCACTGCTATCTGCTCCCACCGTCAGCACCAGGGGATCAATCACAATGTTTTCCTCGGGAATTCCTAATTTTGCTGCTCTCTCGATGATCTTTCCAGCCACAGCCACTCGGGTATCAGCGTCGTTAGGAATACCATCATCATGCATCACCAGGCCGATAACTGGCACGTCAAATTCTTTGATGACCGGCAGCACTGCCTCCAGGGATGCCTCCTCACCATTGACCGAGTTCACAAGCGGCCGGCCAGGTAAGACCGCCAGGGCCGCAGCCAGGGCATCGCGGTTAGCCGAGTCCAGACATAGCGGGGAATCTACTGTCTCAGAAACCAGCTTGGCAACCTTAGGCAGCAGGTCAACCTCGTCAACCCCGGGGACACCAACGTTGATGTCCAGGATATCAGCACCAGCAGCAACTTGCCTGAGGGCGATCTGTTTCACATATTCAAAATTCCCCTCCTTGAGTGCCGCAGCCAATTTCTTGCGGCCGGTGGGATTGATCTTCTCGCCAATTACCACAAAGGGCCCGTCAGAGCTGATCTTTACATCTTTGGTCTCGCTTTTAACAATCGTGTCCATTTCCTTTTCCTTTTATAAAATTAACTTGCTTAATTAGTCTCGGCTGCTCGTTTTCTGGCCCACAGGTCAGCCAGGGCAGTCCTGCCATCGCTGAGTATCTCACTTTCATCCATTGTTAGCAACTGTCTGTCCTCCATGACCATCTTTCCATCGATGATGCTGGTCTGTACACTGGCAGATTGATAGGAGGAGACCAGGCGCTTGACAATGTTGTCTTCTTCAAAGTCGCGGATTGGCGCCGCAGAGAGACCACCATCGTCCAGGATGATGACATCAGCAATCTTTCCTTCTTCCATGGCCTGCCAGACCAGGTCCACTGATTCCGGATTATCAGCCAGGCCGAACTGCGGGAAAGCCACGATCTGGATATCGATCACATCCTGATACCGATCACGGACAGCCACAACGGCTTCGAGCAAACTGAGTTTAGCGACTTCGTCCACGTCAGTATGGTCCCGCATCCACAGTACCCCATTCAACAGAGCCTCTCTCAAGGCGATGTTGGACCTGCGCATAATATCTTCCGGTGTCAATTTGTCTTTGATCCCTTCCGCGATCTTAATGGCCTCACCCAGAGTACCGCTGTGGTTGGGGTATTCAGGCATGACCGAATTCTCAAGATGGAAATGGGGTTCTATGAATGCAGGGGAAATCATTGCTCCCCCAGCATCAATGGACGTATCTCCGGGAGAGATGACATCAGCTGTGACTTGTTTGATCTTGCCGTCATTAATGCCAATGTTTACTGGCTTCAGGGTGCGATCATGCAGAGCATTATGTATTGTTAAATCCATAAAATATCCTCGTTCCTTGTTATCGGGGTGGAACCCTGCGTGTTACTGAAAAATAGAACTGATCTGTTAATAAATACGTCTTGGTTAAAGCAATCAGATCGCCAACAGTGTTGTACATCTTCTCAACCAAATGTAAGACCGGCCGGTCCCTTTGAATTGATAATTTTCCGGCAACTAGGTCATCAGCACAAATTGAAAAAATTTTAGTTCTGGCATAGGCCAGGGGAGGATCATTTATCTCGATCAGATAGGTCAGGACCGATCCCTGGTAAGAAAGCAATTCCGTCTCCATCTTATCATCCGCAATCACGTAATCTTCCAGGTACATACAGGGTTTTCCCTCAATACTTTCCACAATTTCGACCCGGACCAATTTTGTTTCCGGTCCTACTTTCAGGTCCCGTTGAAGTTCTTCAGTTGGCGTGATGGATTCTACTTTCCGGTAAATTACCCCATGTTCTTTTTTAGATCGGTCTGCCAGGTCCCGGAAGGTTTCCAGACGTTCTATCCCACCTAACACTCCTGGTCCCTGGGAAACAGTCACAAAAGTTCCCCTCCCCTGCTGGCGAGTTACCATTCCATAGGTTTCCAAATGGCTGAGAGCTTCCCGGAGAGTAGAGCGGGAGATACCCAACATCTCTGCCAATTCTGCTTCGGACGGCAGCCGGGATCCCACCGGTATCTGCCCGGTTTCGACCATTTCCGTGATAGCAGTAATTGCTTTGACATAAAGTGGGCGTCGATCTTCCGGGCTGATGGTTTTTACCGGTTCCATTTCTGGCTTCCTTATTTAAGGAATAAAGAACGATCAGGATAAGATTTGATAGCATCAAATATCTGGCTTATCTAAATATATCCGAGATTCGCTTAATTGTCAAACGTTTGGCCTTTTACTAAGAAGGGATTTCCTTGATGTTCTTAGCAGCTCATGCAGTGGAGTCAGGTCAGAAATCAGCAAGCGCTGACAGACAGTCTAGTGATTTTGCCCTTAGCTACCCTTATCACTTTAAATTAGTAGCGCACCAACCAAGTTGGTGCGCTATTTTTAATAAAGCTCTATGGCCATCAGGTCAGCTTCATGACCACCATACCCAGGATATCAGCTGCCCGGTCGGCCTGGTCAGCCATGTTGGAAACATGGCGGTAAACTTCCCGGCGGCGGAGCATGACCATCAGCGGGCTGAAGTCCTTGGCCTTGGTGAATAGATCCCCGATAGCCACCCGGTAGAGGTGCTCGACCTCGTTTTCGATCTTCTTGGCCCTGCGGGCATGCTCACCGGCCACCCGGGGGTTGGAAAAAATAGTGTTGAAAGCCATTTCCAGCTCCTCTGTGGCTTCCCGGGTAAATTTGACCATTTCCATCAAATGCTCATCGGCGTCAATTCCCAGCAGCTGCATTTCTTCTACGGTGGTATAGCAGTAGTCCAGGATATCATCGATGTAGAGAGAGATCATGAAGATGTCTTCCCGGTCCAGAGGGGTGATGAAGGTGTTATGCAGTTCATCGATCAGAATGCGGCGGACTTCATCCGCTTCGATTTCCTTGGCCCTCATACGGTCAATGGATTTATCCTTGATCTCTGTTTTGCTCAGCCATTTTTCCAGCAGTTTGAGGCCTTCTACTGTGATCTGGGTTTGTTCGATCAGCATGCCCACAAACTTGTCTTCCTTTTTTCCTCGTTTGAATACACCGGCAATTCCCATAGAATCCCTCCCCTACTGCGTCTTTTCAGGCTAAATCTTATAGACTGAGCAGATAATCGATCAAATAGAACAACAGCGCGGCCAGGCCTGCCGTTGCTGGAACTGTCAAGAACCAGGCTACCAGGATGTCGCCCATCACGCCCCAACGCACCTGTGATCTGCGCTGGGCTGCTCCCACTCCTATGATGGACGAGCTGACCACCTGGGTGGTGCTGACCGGACCTCCAAACAGAGATGCCCCCAGGATCACCGCCATAGAGCTCACCTGCGAGGTAAAGCTGTGGATGGGCCGGATGCGGTAAAACTTCCCTCCCAGGGTGTGAATGATCCGCCAGCTTCCAGAGGCTGTGCCTACAGCGATAGCAGACGCACTGGCTATGATCACCCACCAGGGAACCACAAAATGGTCCTGATACCCCAGCACTACCAACCCCATAGTGATGATTCCCATGGTCTTCTGGGCATCATTGGTGCCGTGGCTCAATGCCAGCGCAAACGCTGCCGGCACCTGGGCATATTTAAAGAATATATTGGCTTTAGGAGTGGCATTGCGTACCGCCCACATGGTAATCCGCATCACCACCTGCCCCAGAGCAAAACCCAGCAATGGCGATAGGAACAGGGCAATCCCCACCACTCCCAGTCCTTCCAACCGCAGAGCCTGCCATCCTGATCCAACTGCTACCGCTCCAACAATGCCGCCAATCAGGGCGTGGGACGAGCTGGAGGGGATCCCGAATGTCCAGGTGATAATATCCCAGATGCTGGCACCTACCAGGGCAGCCAAGACGACGGCAATCGTGATAGAAGCGGGAGAAGCCACATCCTGGCCTATTGTCTTAGCAACCGCTACCCCGAAGATAAATGGCCCCATGAAATTGGCCACGCTGGCAATGATCAGAGCCGCAGTAGGTGACATGGCCCGGGAGGATATCATGGTTGCCACGACATTGGCGCTGTCTTGAAATCCATTCAGGAAATCAAAGATTATTGCCAGGGTGACCAGAACAATGATCAATGAATGTTCCATAAATACTCTCGGTGATAGACACTTGGTATTCTGCCAAAATACCGCCCAGACAGGAGTCTGCCCCTAACGCGGGTGGGTGTTTCAGGGAAGGTCATTATAACCAATAAAATCGAATACCGCTATAGCCCCCGGTTACACGAGAAGCCAGTCCGGGGGCCGGCTGGAACAATCAAGAGCAGGCACCTGGCTGAATGCTCTGGTAAATTCCGCTGAAAGGAAAGAATGAGCAAGTTGGCCGGGTGGAAAAATCTCCCCCAAACGGGATAGGTATAGATACGCTGAGATCAGGCTCCGGCAGGGAAAACCATCGTGAAAGTGCTGCCCTGGTTAAGACCGGGGCTGCTTACCGTGATTTCACCCCCGTGGGCTTTGACCAGCGCCTGGGTGATGGCCAGCCCCAGACCTGATCCCCCGCTCTGGCGGTTGCGGTCGGATTCCGTCCGGTAAAAACGGTCGAATATATACGGTAGGTGTTCTTTGGCGATGCCGGATCCGTTGTCAGTAACTGTCAGGGCTACTTTCGTGTCCCCGGGGGTGACGGAAATGGTGATCGATCCGCCGGGGGAAGTATGCCTGAGAGCATTATTAAGCAAATTGTTCAGGCACTGGGCAATCCGGGAACTGTCCCCGATCACTGCGGGGATTTTCTCTGGCAGCTGGAGGGAGAGAGCAATCTGCTGATCATCGAATATCGGCTGATAGATCGCGGCGACATCATTGACGATGTCCCTCAGGTCTTGCTCACTCATGGTCAGGGAAAACTGATTGGCCTCCAGCAAGGCCAAATCGTGTAAATCATCAACCAATCTGGACAGCTGGCGGGTTTGGTCATACAGCCGGGCCACCTCTACTTTGTCCAGCCTGTAAACATCATCCAGGATAGCCCGCAGGTTGCCCTGGATGACCGTTAACGGCGTTCTCAGCTCATGGGTGATGTCCGCCAGCATGTTGCTACGCAGCTTCTCGGCCTCTTCCAAAGCGGCCGCCATAGCGTTAAAAGCCTCAGCAACTTCCCTGACCTCACTGCTGCCCCTGACCTCAATCCGCTGCGATAGATCCTGGGAACCCACCGCCCGGGCCGCTACGGATAGATTGTGCAAGGGGGCGGACAGTCCCAAACTGCTGATCGTCCCCACCAGGATACCTACCAGGGAGGTTCCCAGCAATACCCTCACCAATCTGGATACGATCTCCAGCCTCTGCGCCCCCAGGATATTGCTGTGGGCTTTCTTTAGAATTTCCAGCATTGAAGAACTATCCAGGTACCCCTGACCGCCAGCAGAGCTGAGGGCATCCGCAGGAACGGCCAGAAAGACAACCGTTGGAATGAGGAACAGGAAGATCACGATAGCGATATAGGTCAGGCTGATCCTAACCCAGAGCTTGTTCATCAAGGTATATCCCTCAAGCGGTAACCAATCCCGTGCACTGTTTGAATGAAGGAAGGCTGATCCCCTTCCAGATCCATTTTCCGGCGCAGATTCTTGATGTGAGAATCCAGCGTGCGCCCGGCGCTGGAAGATCCATAACCAAGGGCCTTTTCAGACAGCTCATCCCGGGTGATCACAAAACCAGGGTTCTGCATTAGCTCCTGGATGATACTGAATTCAGAGGGAGTCAGGTTGATGATTACGCCATCCCTGGTTAGCTCACGCTTACCAATGTCAAGGGTCAGACTACCGACCTCCAGGCGAACAGGAGCCCGGGAATCCTGCTGCAGCTGGGATCGCCGCAGCAAAGCCCGCACCCGGGCTACCAGTTCTCTGGGATTAAATGGCTTGGTAATATAGTCGTCTGCCCCAACTTCCAGTCCGGCAATTTTGTCATTGTCTTCTACCCGGGCGGTCAGCATGATGATCGGTGTAGCCGCTATCCGGGAATCCGCCCTCACCAGGCTGGCCACCTGCCAGCCGTCCCGGTCAGGGAGCATCAAGTCCAGGATCACCAGCTGGGGCCTTTCTGCCCGCAGCAGCTTCAGAGCTGTTTCGCCATCATAGGCGGTCAGGACCTGGTAAGAGGCTTTTTCTAGATAAGACCGCACCAGGCGAACGATATCTCTGTCGTCATCGACTACCAGAATTCTGTCCATATTATCTCGTCATAATTATCCCACCGGCCCAGGATCAATCCCCTACTCTGTCCGCAGTGCCTCGATGGGTTCGAGCTGAGCAGCCCGGTTAGCCGGATAGATCCCAAAGAACAACCCCACCGCTGCCGAAAACAGGGTCGCCAGCAGAACAGCATTCAGAGTGATGGCCGGGTTGAGTAGAAAATCATTGGCCGCAGCGATTCTGCCAATCCCCAGAGAGAGCAGCCAGCCCAGAATGATCCCCACAATCCCTCCGATCACGCTGAGCAGGGAGGATTCGATCAGGAACTGGGTCAGGATATCACGCTTCTTGGCGCCCACCGCCTTCCGGAGCCCGATCTCCCTGGTGCGCTCGGTCACCGAGACGAGCATGATATTCATGATTCCGATCCCGCCCACCAGCAGGCTGATGCCGGCCACACCGCCAAGGAAGATCGTAAAAACCCCGGTCACAGTGGAAGCGAAATCAAGCAGCGATTCCTGGTTGAGAATGATAAAATCATCCTCTTCCAACTTGAGTCTGTGCCGGTCCCGGAGGATGAAGGAAATCTCATCTTCAGCGCTTTTCACAGCATCGGAAGAGATGGCTGACACATAGATGAGATCCACCTGGTTCTTGACCTTGCGGGCCAACAATCTGGTTTGAGCTGTGGTCAGAGGAACAAGTATCTGGTCATCGGGGCTGTTGCCAAAATCTGCGCCCCCTTCCTTTTTAAGGATGCCCACCACCCGGAAGGGTTGCCCGGAAACACGTACGGTTTCTCCCACCAGCCCATCGCTGCGCCCAAATAAATCCTCGGCGACGTTGGCTCCCAGAATAACTGCTGATGCCCGCCCGGTTATCTGGGAAGAATTGAAGAACTCCCCTTCAGAAAGCTCCGCTGTCTGAACCCGAAAATAATCCTCTGTCACTCCTATCAGAGAGGCGGCGGTGCCCTTCCCTTCATAAGTTACCTCAGCTGAACCCCGAACCACTGGAGCTGTGGCAGCAACTGAGGGAGCGTAAAGGGGATCCGCGATTGCCCTGGCGTCCTGGATTGTGAGGGGCTCTGGATTGGTGACGTCTTCAGTGTTGGTAGCTACAAACAGCAGGTTTGTGCCAATACCCTCGATCTCACCCACAATAGCCTGCTCGGTTCCAGCCCCGATTGCCAGCATGGCGATCACAGCTCCCACTCCAATGATAATGCCTAACATAGTCAGGGCTGTACGGACTTTGTTGGACGTCAAGCTCTCCAGGGCTTCTAACAAGGATGCACCGAAATTCATGCTTCCTCCTCGATCCTGCCGTCACGGATAGAGATCACCCGGTCTGTCAGCCCGGCAATCTCTGGGTCGTGAGTGACTATGATCAAAGTTGTGCCCCGCTCCTTGTTAAGACTCTTAAGCAGGGCCATGATCTCATCACCGGATCTGGAATCCAGGTTGCCGGTAGGTTCGTCCGCCATGATGATGGCAGGGTTGTTCACCAGGGCTCTGGCGATTGCCACACGCTGCATTTGTCCGCCCGAAAGTTCATTGGGGCGATGATAGATGCGGTCTCCCAAACCAACCGCTTCCAGGGCTTCTTTGGCAACGTCTTTCCTGTTGCGCCCATTCAGAGCAGAATAGCGCATGGGAAGCTCTACATTCGCCAGGGCGGTCGCCCGTGGCAGCAGGTTGAAGCTCTGGAAAACGAAACCCACCCCGCGGTTGCGGATTTCCGCCAGCTGGTCATCGTTCAAATTAGCCACGCTTTCACCATTCAGGAAGTACTCACCCGACGTCGGGCGGTCCAGGCAGCCCAGGATGTTCATCAAGGTGGATTTTCCGGAGCCTGAAGGTCCCATAATGGCTACAATCTCGCCAGGGGCGATCTTCACAGACAGCCCCCGCAAGGCGTGCACTTCTACCTCCCCCATCTGATAGACTTTGGTGATGTCTCTGGCGTCAACTACCCATTCTGTCATGTCGTTTTTTCCACTCACTGGAATAGCCTAGGGATGCGCAGGTGGTCTTTTTCCCGGCTCTAAATTGTCGAATATGTTCACACTGGGGGGGTTGAGGACAATGTAGTCTCCCTCCTGTAAATCCCCTTCCAGCAACTCTGAGAATTCATCAGAAGAAGCGCCGATCACCACCGGGACGATCTTCAGGTCGGCGGCTGTAGCGATTTCGCCGTTCGGGGAGAGATATACAACCTGCTCTCCCTTCACCCAGCGCACTGCCCGGTTGGGTATCAGCAGAGCATCCTCAACCTGGCGAACGACAACCTGCACCGCGGCAGTCAATCCGGGTCGGACTTCCTGATCTGCATCCAGCAGCTTGATGGTCACCTCAAAACTCACCAGCCCCTGCTGCTGAATCCCTACAGGAGACACCTCAATCACCTCTCCCTGATATTCATTTCCCTGAATGGCATCAAAGGACAGCTTAACGGGCTGGCCAATTTCGATCTGATTGATATCTACCTCAGAAACATTAATGTCTACCAGCAGGTTGTCCAGATCGTCGATCCGGAAAGCCAGAGTGTTGGGAGCGACCAGATCCCCTTCAATGACCTCAACAGCCGTGATCGTCCCATCGAACGGCGCGCTAATGACCGCTGTGTCCAGGGAAGCCTGGGCGGCTGCCACTCGAGCCTCTGCCATGGCAATATCGTCTGGATCAGGGCCGTCTTTAACTTTCTGATAATTTCTCTCCGCGGATTCCAGGTTTGCCAGAGCGACCTCCACATTGGCATCCAGGATTGCCATCTCAATCTCATCGGCCCCTTCCTGCAGCCAGTTCAGATACCAGACTGCTTGCTGGTACTGGTTGATGGCATCTGTCAGCAACAGCTGGGCCTGAGCTTTGGCTATCTTCCCATCCGCGTTCTTGTATCTGGTCCTTTTGTTTTCCATTTGTTCTTCCGCGATGACCAGCCTGGCTTTAGCGGCCTTGAGCTCTTCAGGTGAATAGCGGTTGCCCGGTTGATTGAGAGTCCAGTGATACTGGGCATCATCCAGGGCGTCCCTGGCATTGGCTACCGCTGCCTGGGCATTGGCAGACACCTCTGCCGCATTCTCATAGAGATCCTCAAGCGCTCGCCTGGCATTGATCAGCTCCTGCTGGGCTAGAAAATAGGATTGGGGCAGAGAATCTTCCTGGAGCACTGCCAGTACCTGGTCCGCTTTTACCCGATCTCCCAGAGAAACCTTGACATCGCTCACTATGCCTGTCGTTTTCCAGTACAAGGAGGCACTTTGATCAGCCCGGGCCGCGCCAGTCTCGTCTATCACCGCTTTGATTCCCCCATAGCCAATTTGATAGGTTACCAGGTCGCTGGCACTGGCATTCCTTTTTTGCTGCGCCTTCACAATCCCGAAGGCGCTTCCAGCCAGGACCAGTGCCCCAACCAAGATGATAATGATGTTCCTTCTTTTCATGCCTTGCTCCCTTAACAACTCTGCCTGGTATTACTATGATCTGATCTTGCTATCTCCCCTGAATAAACCAGACCCATTTTATCGTATTAATCTGGAGATTTTCTGGAGAGCTCATGGGTTTTTCTTGTGAATTTCCTGGCTCTCTAGAAGCTTCCCTGGGTTGAGAATCACAGGGGCTTCCTCAAGGTAGTCCCCTAGGAAAGGAAAAGGGCTTCACGTTTACTACTTACCATCCCCTTGGTATAATGCCCTCTAGGCTCCGGAGGGGTGCCAGAGTGGCCGATTGGGGCGGTCTCGAAAACCGTTGTGGTCCGTAAGGGCCACCGTGGGTTCGAATCCCACCCCCTCCGCCTGTTTACCCGGTGGAACCAATTCCCAACAAAAAACCTGACGAGGAGACCTTGTCAGGTTCTTATCATCAAGTTCGGGAACTTTCCTGCCAGATTATCTCAATCTTTTGAGGAACTCTTCCCCGTCTCACGCCGCATCCGCAGGATAAAGGACATAGCCAACATCACGGCTCCCAGGATCAAGATAATGAAAGCCTGCCAGATCAAAGGGTTGAAGATTGGCGGGATCATCCGTGAGGTTCCTTTGACAATTTCAATATACAGCAGCGAAGTTTGGGGAATTGCCTCCGGCATAAGGCTGCCAGTCAGGAATCCCCGCCACAAGGGGACAGCCAGCAGGCCGGTGATCAGGGCTATCAGCCCTCCCCCGATCAGAGGGATTCCCCACCACTGACCCAGGCCTTCCAGCGAGCGGACACCCAAGATCAAGATCAGAAACATTAAAGCCAGGGGAATCAGCAGCACAGCATCCAAATTCCAGCGAATTGTCCGGATCCTCCATTTTAAAGTATAGACTCCTGAAAACTCCCCACGCTGCTTCATCAGCGCCTGGGTGGCATTGTACTCAGGAGGAATAGCGTCAACCGCCATATTCATAACATCATCGTAGACCTCGATCTGCTCTGCGTGGGGAAAAGTGGAGAGCTTACAGAGCGCTTCAACCATCTTCGCCCGGGGCAGTGGCTCTCCGGGCTGAGTTTGCATTTCCTCCATCTGCAGATCTGTGCAGTCAGGCAAAGATTCATAATAGGCAACTACCGCATTTTTACCTTCCGGCCCTCTCATTTTTCTGATCAGTGGTTTCATGTCCCAGCGAATTTCAGGAACCGGCTCATCCGAATCCAGCCAGTAGAAGACACCCTGCACGGTATCATCAATCCACCCACCGATGACCTCGTCAGCTAACAGGGCATTCTGGAATCTCACCCAATCATCATCTTCCATGCCATAGATCAGGTTGTACAGGTTCAATTCCCGCCCCTCCGGGCGGTCTGGATTTTCAATTTTATTAGAAATTTGCTCCGCCTGCCGGTTAGTGATAAATTCCAGGGTAGCGGGGATGATCTTGGAATTGATGACGACATCCTCCACAATCTTGCCGACCTCCTCCTGGTTAAATGCCACCTCCCCAAGGTTGTTCAGCAGCAAGGCAAGAGGCAGAGCAAAAACGAGAATGCCTGCCAGTATGAAAGCGATGAATTTCAATATTGCGTTAAGTATGGTTCTCATGGGCGATTCCTCATCAGCTCATCCCAGGGAAAATCTTCCAGTGTTTTCAATACCCGATCCGGGCTTCCTCCGTTGTCATTAAAGGTCAACCTGCTGGTAAGGGCATTGGGTACGGCAATGCAGTACAGGTTCGCCCTCTTGGCTGCCAGTACGCCATGAGGTGAATCCTCCAGGACCACTACCCTGTCCGGCGCTGCTCCCATCTTTTTCAGGGCCAGTCTGTATAAAGATGGATCCGGTTTTGCCTCTTTAACATCATCGGCGCAGGTAGTGTGGTCAAAATAATCCAGCAATTCCAGGCGAGACAGGTGGGAATGGACCCATTCCCGATCTGAGCTGGAGACGATCCCCAGGCTCAATCCTGCCTGACTGGATTTCTTGATCAACTCTACCGCGCCGGGCAGTGGTTTCTGCCGCGCGACCAGCTCCCGTTCTTTCTGGGATACTTCTTCCAGAAATCCCTGCCGAGTGGTGGAATCCTGCAAATCGTCCAACAAATCCAGTATCCGGGCCAGTTCGTGGGTGGCTTTTCCCAGAATCTCCGCCCACAGATCAAAAGGCAGCTGCTGCCCCATTTCCTGGAATTTCTCATTCCAGGCTTGAAAGATGGACATTTCGGTATCCAGGATTAAACCGTCAAAATCAAATAGTATGCCTTGCAGCGGCGCTCTTACGTTCATAATGGTGATTATACAGGAAATTCAACTCTCCACTACCTTACAGTAGTATAATTATTGTTCAGCAAATCTTTTCTATCCGGGTGCCCCTTATGGTTAAATATCTCCAGTTGGTAGTGCAGTTGATGAAAGACAGCAGGGTCAATTTTCTCGTCAAAGCCCTGCCTTTTTTATCCCTTTTTTATTTGATTTATCCGGATTTCATTCCCGGTCCTTTTGACGATGCTGTTGTGATCGCCCTTTTCCTCCAGCTTTTTATGGCCCTGGTTCCCGATGAGATCATTGACGAGCACCGCTTCAATCGCGATTACCAGCAACTTCAGGATAATGAAGACGACTCTATCATTGAAGGGGAATTCTGGGAAGAATGATCTTCAGGTAGAACAATCCATTCTTAAAGAAAGAAGCTCCCCTGGTGGGGAGCTTTTTGGTTCTCTACTCCAGGTCCTATAAATAATCTTCCTCGTCGTCCCCATCGTCAAACTTGAATTCGAATTCAACGTCTTCCCGGGGTTGGCGGACCCACAGCTGCAGCAAATCCCCCTCTGGCGATTCTTCAAAGTGGGCTGCTATAATTGTGATCTCGTCTGTGAGCCCGGTTTCTGTGCGGTACTCAAGCACGATACTCTCGTTATTATGCCAGGTCGAGATGCAGCGGTCGACGAGTGCGTTCCCATCAAAAGCCCTTAATTCTGTGTAATAGGTATCATACTGAGAAGGGCTTTCCGATACTCCCTGCACCCATAATCCGTTGACTTCCCGGAATTCAGGGGTTGGACCCTCAATGATTGTTATTTTTTCTGTCATCCTCATCCAGAAACCTGTCTAGAAAGGGTTCCTTAGGGCTATCTTACCATAATTTTCCTGCCGGTAAACCACCAGTGAGCTTACGGTTTAATCAGCTCCTCCTGAGGGAACTTCCCTTCAATCCCTTCGACCGGGGCCCCCTTAAGCTTGCTCTCTTGTTAACCAGGCTCCAGACAGGGATGGAACACCTGCAAATATTGTATAATCTTAGCATGAGTTGCCCCCAAGATTAACAGACTACAAGCGTAATCATTACGATCTCAGACACCTATGGATACCATTCACCTGCTGGTCTTATCTCACAGATCCCCCTTCACAGGGGTGATCGAGGATCTTTTTGCGGCCAGACAAAGGTTTAAAATTCATCACCTTATCTCCTTGCAGGCTCCGATCCCCAGTGAGGCAAATGAAAATTTTCCGATCGTGATTGTTGACCTGGATTCCCTGGAAGAGAAATATACCGAACCTCTCTCTGTGCTGAAGGAGAACTTCCCGGGATTATCGGTGGTCGCAATCACAGGAGAACCCTCTCCAGGGGGGCACCCTTCCTCAGAAGACCTCTTCCTGATGGAAAGATCCTCCCTGTCCTGCTCTCTGTTCCCTGACTTTCTGAAGACCCTGCATAAGCATAAAGTTTTGCTCCAGAAGTTCTCCCAGGTGCAGTCTGATCTGAGAAACAGAATTAATGAGATGGACTTAATCAGAAAAGCCAGCCTTTCGCTGACCATGAACCTGTCTCTGGACGCCGTGCTGGAAGCCATCCTGGACAGCGCTATGGAGCTGGTTTCCGCTGATGACACTCATGTGTTTTTTTACGAACACGGAGTGCTATCCTTCGCCGCGGCTCTCTTTGAAGGAAAGCATCAAAGAGACCCTTTCATGGACCCCCGTCCCCAGGGGATAACTTACAAAGTCGCCAGGGAAGGCAAGAAGAGGGTTGTCAATGACACCACCAAAGAAGACATCTTTAAGGACCGTCCCTGGACCGGGGCAATCGTCGCCCTTCCGTTGAAAATCGGGCAGAAGGTTCTGGGGGTGATGAACGTTGCCCTGACTAGAGCCCATGATTTTACCAAAGATGAGCTCTGGATACTGGAGTTCTTGGCAGACCAGGCTGCTATCGCTATCCAGAATGCCAAACTTTACGCACAGGCCCAGCAGGAAATCGCTGACCGCAAGAAAGCGGAGAAAGCCATCAAGCATCTTGCCAACCACGACGCCTTGACCGGGCTGCCCAACCGCCGGCTTTTCAACGAGCGCATAAAACTTGAAATAGCCCGTTCAGAGAGAAACCAGGACAAATTCAGCGTGATGCTTTTTGATCTCGATCATCTGAAAGAGGTGAATGATTCCTTTGGGCACAACATCGGGGATATGCTTCTCCAGGCGGTTGCCCAGCGCCTGTTAGCCCTGCTGCGAAAAAGCGATACCATTGCCCGCATGGGAGGAGATGAATTCCTGCTGATCCTGCCCGAGATGAAGGAGCCGGAGGATGCCATCCCAACCGCGGAGAGAATCCTCTCCGCCTTGAGCACCCCCTTATATCTGGAAGGATACCAGGTCAATATCTCTGCCAGCATAGGGATTGTCTTTTATCCTGACCACGGCACTGAAATTGAACAGCTCCTCAAGAATGCGGATATCGCCATGTACAAAGCCAAACAAATGGGTGGCAACAAATACCACCTGTACACCCCCTGAGAAATGCACGGATTGCTCATCCTCATCCCCCTCAGCGTTGACATGCGAGCCTTTGACGAGGGTTGGCCTGATTTCCTGGAAGAAGCGGAACAAATGCCCGGCCTGATCCGGGAATCTGCCACACAAATCGATCGCTGTCTGTTCGGCCATAATTTTCTAAGCCGTCTATACTGTTTTTACTTTCCAGATCAACCCACCCTGGAAGCTGCCCTGCTGTCTCCCCCGGGTGAAAAAGCTGGCAATATTCTCCATGAAATTACCCGAGGAAATTTGATCCTTTTCAGCGCCGAAATCAAAGAAGATTCTCTGGACCACATTCAATCTCTGCCATCTGCTTGAGATAAGTCATGGATGATGAGCAGCTGATCATTCTGAAGGGCATTCTGATCCCCACAATTCCCAATCCAGTTTGAGGAGGAATAATCAATGAACTCTTACCAGCTGATCCTGACAGAAACCAAAGACCGGGTGGGATTGATAACCCTCAACAGACCAAAATCCTACAATGCCTTGAATCAACAAATCCTGACCGAACTCATGGATGCCCTGGCTCACTTTGATAAGCAGAAAGACATCGGCTCTATGCTCATAACCGGTAATCAGAAGTCCTTTGCTGCCGGGGCAGATATCAGTTCCATGGTGGACAGTTCTCCGGAAGAAATGAGGAAGAGCCCCTTCATCCCCACTTTCGGGCTGATCCGGGATATTAAAAAACCCATTCTTGCCGCAGTATCTGGCTACTGCCTGGGTGGAGGACTCGAACTGGCAATGTCCTGCGACCTGATCACCGCTTCCGAAACAGCTTCCTTCGGACAGCCGGAAATCAATCTGGGGATCATTCCCGGAGCTGGGGGCACCCAGCGTTTGACCAGGGCTGTTGGCAAGTCTCTGGCGATGGAAATGATCCTCAATAATCGCCTACTCTCAGCGGAAGAAGCCCTTTCCTTCGGGCTGATCAATCACGTATATCCCCTGGATGAATACCTGGAGCGCAGTATTGAGCTAGCTCAGCAAATTTCTCGACGGGCCCCCCTGGCAATTCAGACAGCCAAGAGTGCCATCAACGCTGCCTTTGAAGGGAATCTGAGCGAGGGATTGGAGAAGGAAAGGGATCTGTTTTACGATCTCTTTGCGACAGAAGATCAGCAGGAAGGCATGAAAGCTTTTCTTGAAAAGCGTCCAGCTGTTTGGTCAGGGAGGTAGAAGTTAATCCTATCCCCAATCTAATTTTTAATCATTATATAGTAATCTTAGTAGGGTTTGTGGATAAGTGGAAAAGACTATTCTGCGGGAATCTAGATTCTCCCAGATCATTTGATTCCCCCACATCTGGGTAATTTATCATAGATATATCTCTCTGTAGGGGATGTGCTCAAATTTGAGTGGCAAGGACAATTCCACAAGAAGAAGTGGATAAAAAAAGGATAAATGTCTTTCCAGGAAGGAAAAGGTATTGAAAGGAGTTTAAATCATCCTCTGCTGTGGAAAAGAAGGAAAAATACTCCCTGAAATCAGGGGTTTTATGGGAAAGTTATCCCCAAAAGGGAGGGGTTATCCACATATTATGTGTGTTTATCCACAGGAAAACGGATATTGGAATCAATTTATAGGCGCAGCAACTCTCAGTTCGGAAAACAGCAGTACAATTCCTTAAAGGACCTAATAAAGAAGCCAAAAAAATTTAGGGTAGGATAAAATTCATTCCTCCTATTTGATTTTGCTGAATTTGATCTGATATTTCTCGATCTGATACAAGAGAGAAATATTTATTCCTATTGCATCTTAATGTAAATAATAGCAACCAGTAAGAGTAATCTTTGGGAGAAGAAGATGGTTAATAATAGTGAAGGCACGCATTTTAATATTCTTGACAACGGTATAGCCCAAATCGCTTTAGTGGTGAAAGATCTCGATCAAACAGTTGAGCGCTACTGGCAGACATTCGGAATCGGTCCCTGGCATTTTTACACCTATGAACGCCCGTTGTTAAATATGAGTCGTTATTACAATCAAGATGTGGACAACTCTCTACGGATCGCCCTGTCCTATTTTGGCCCGACCCGGATCGAGCTGATCGAGGTTAAAGAGGGACCATCCATTCAGGATGATTTCATCGACTCGCATGGCTACGGCGTTCAGCACTTGGGCATTCTGGTAGATGATATGGAGTCAGCAATCAAAGAAGCCAGGGAAAAAGGTTTTGAAATCATCCAGGAAGGAGCAGGGTTTGGCCCGGACGGTGATGGCCATTATGCTTATCTCAACACCGGAGATGAATTTGGGATCACCTATGAATTGATCGAACGCCCCAAACGACGACATAAACCGGAAAAGGTCTTTCCTGAAGGAATTAATTGAAATTGGATTCAAGGTACTTTATCGAAAAACATCATCTCAGGCATTCAAGCATACAGACATTTTCTGGATCTGGTATTGAGCCTTTTCGGAAACGTGAAGTGCGGCTTACATTCAAACAGGGCAACTGAAGCATAGCGGCTTTGCTTCTCACTTGTGACATCAGTTCCCCTACCTCTCACTCGTTTCCTCTTCTCAAATGGACAGCCGTGGATATAATGAACAGATCGTTGGAACTATTTTATGCTGGAGGATTTGAATGGACAGAGAAGAATCCCTGCTGCGGTTGTATCTGGACAGTGTTGAGAAAGAGGATTGGAAGATTTACCTGTCCACGGGAATCTTTTTTGGTGTGACCACAAATCCCAAATTGATACAAAAGGCGGGAATTGAGTTTAATATCAAACGGATGGCAAAGTTGGCTCAGGACGCCTTTGGTCTGGGAGCCAAAGAGATTCATATCCAGGTTTGGGGAAAGGAAACAGAGAGAATGCTGGAAATCGGTCGGGAGCTGTCTGCCATAGACCCACGGGTAATGGTTAAGGTACCGATTTCCAGGACAGGTGTTTTATGTGCCAGGCAGCTGATCGCTGAGGGATCCAATGTCACATTAACCGCTGTGCATTCTGCTCAGCAGGCGCTGATTGCCATTGCCCTGGGCGCCAGATATGCCGCCCCTTACCTGGGAAGGATGGTGGATGGTGGTCTGGACGGATTGAGCGAGGTCACTACCATGAGCCGCATCGTAAACGAGACGAATAGTTCCCTGCGTTTGCTGGTGGCTAGCATTCGCCAGGTTGATGACCTGGTGACCCTGGCAGAGCGAGGGTTAAATGACTTTACTCTGCGGCCAGCTTTGGTTGACGAGCTGCTGGAGAACGAACTCACCAGCCTGGCAGTAGAATCTTTCGAAACTGCCGTTGTGGAAAGCAAAGGCTGATGCTAATTTACAGCTGCAGACTCCGCTCCTGCGTTAAGCTGGACTTTCCCAAAATTTAGAAGCCACTTATCTGCTTTTCTCCTGTGACCGTTTGGGCGGATTACGATCCCAGCGGGGTCTTTTCAATCCCATAGGCATTTCATCTTCCGGATAAAGGTCAATGGTGTTAATAATCACCTGACTGGTAGCGAATGATCTGCCCTTAACGCTCTGGATCACGATCCACTGGTGGGGGCTGCGGATAATAAAGGCTTGCTCTTTTGGTCCAGCTATCTTCCTGGTCCGGCTGGATTTTCCCTGATCAACCGGAGTGCACCACGCCCCACCCCGCTCCGTAGACACGCCAGAGCTCTAGCGGTCTATACTCCCCCACTCCACCTCTTTTGGTCTGTAAAAGTGCATCGGAAAATGGGATCTAGCGATTCAACAATTGACTCCCAGTAAAAACCCCCTTTGATTAGAGCGAGGGGATTTTCGCTCGTCCGGGAAGTTCTCAGGGCGCAATGACCGTAGAGGAAGGGATGACGGTGCTTTTGGGGATGACCGGGATGCCATCCCGTACGAACCAGTTCTCGCCTTCCTGGTCGGTGCCGGGGGGAAAGGGTTTGATGACCACGTTGGATCCTATGCGGGCGTTTTTGTCAATGATAGCCCCCTCTATGTGAGAGTTTTCTCCGATGCCCAGAGGAACGGAATAAACCTTATGAGTGTCCTCTTCAAAATAATCCGCGCCCATGATGACGGTGTCTTTGATAACCGCACCGTCCTGGACCTGGCTTCTGAGGCCGATCACCGAGTGGGATATCTCTGCCCTGCCGATCGTACAGCCATCAGACAGAGAGACATCTTTCAGCTGGGCCCCGGAGACAACCGAACCGGGAAGAAATCTGGCATGGGTGTAGATTGGCTGGTTGACATCATAGAAATTAAAGGGAGGGAAAGGACGGGTGAGAGCCAAATTGGCATTATAAAAAGACCTCATGGTGCCGATGTCTTCCCAGTAACCTTCAAATTCATAACCAACTACCTTGTGGCTGTGAATGGCCTCGGGGATCAGCTCCTTTCCGAAGTCATCCACATCGAAGGTCCGCAGGAGCTCATCCAGCACCGCAGTCTTGAAAAGGTAGATACCCATGGAGCCCAGCAGCGGCCGGGCAGGGTCATCGCGGCTGATGAAGGATCTCTGCAACTCGGGGTCTGTGGGTTTTTCTACAAAGTCTCTGATGGTCTGGTCCTCCCCTCTCTTGAGAATTCCCAACCGGGGGGCAGCATCCAGGGAAACCGGCTGAAGAGCGATGGAGATATCACCCCCGTTTTCCCACAGGTGTTTGGCCATCAACCCGTAGTCCATCCGGTAGAGATGGTCTCCAGCCAGGATGAGGGTATAATCGGCCCCCGTGCTGTGAATTTCAAACAGCTGCTGGCGGACGGCGTCGGCGGTGCCCTGATACCAGGTGTCGTTGATAACGGTTTGTTCAGCCGCCCAGATCTGGACCCATCCCCGGTGGAAGGGATCGAAATTATAAGTGCGGGTGATGTGGCGGTGAAGGGAGACCGAGTTGAACTGGGTCAGCAGGGCGATGCGGTCAATGTTGGAATTAATGCAGTTGCTGATGGGTATGTCGATCAGGCGGTATTTTCCGGCGATAGGGACCGCTGGTTTGGCCCGGACTTTAGTGAGGGGGAATAGGCGGGTTCCCTGTCCACCCCCCATGATCACCGCCAGGATGTCTTTGGTTGAGGGCATAACAGCGCTCCTTTGCTTGGGGAGATCTCCAGCATAATTATACCCGCAACAAGGACACAGACCTTACGGGCAGGGCTTTCCCTGCAGGGAATAAAAAAACCAACCCGGGCTTTGCCGGATCGGTTTTCAGGGGCTTGTGCCGAAGGTGGGAATCGAACCCACAATCCTCAAGGGAACGCGAGTTTGAGTCGCGCGCGTCTGCCAGTTCCGCCACTTCGGCCCTTCGCGTTCTAGTATACCGAAAAGGGGGAGGAGGGTCAAGGCGGGCTTAAGGAGACCGACTAATGAATGCCTGCAGCCAGGCCGGTCTGGACAGCACTGCCAGCCATAATAATAAACACCCTTGCCAGAAACTGATTTTCAGGTAGAATGAACTGATACAATGATACAATAAACCAAAGGAGGCTAACCGATTCCCGGCCATGGAGATAGAAGTTGATTTTAACGGGGGCGTTCCCCTGATAGAGCAGATTTCCCGCCAGGTGATCAGCTGGATAGAGAGCGGGGAGCTTCAACCCGGGGATCAGCTGCCAACCACCCGGCAGCTGGCAGTCAGGCTGGGGGTTAATTTCAACACAGTTGCCCGGGCCTACCGGCTGCTGGACCAGTCTGGGATCATCTCAACCCAGCCGGGAAGGGGAACATTCGTGCTTGACCCTAAAGAAGGCAAACCCCCCCGGATCGAGAGCGAACAGCGGGTTCAGGAACTGGCCCGCTATTATATCCGCCAGGCCGCCTACCTGGGATTCAGTCGGGAAGAGATTCAGGACTGGGTAGCCAGGGTCATTCAGGAAAAAAGGGAAAATGATCGTTAATGAGAAGAGCGGGATTTCTCCTCTGGGAGGGAGAATGATGCCGGGATTCAGGTTCCAATAGCGAGAGGAAACCTACTTATCAACGGCCCATGTTTCACGTGAAACAGAGGTAAAAATGAACCTAATTGGTGTGGTTTTCAGAGTACTGAATATTGTCCTGATGGTGGGAATTCCCTGCCTGGCGGCCCTGATCTTGTTTCGCAAGGGAGAGGGCGGCTTCCGGCCTATTTGGATTGGCGCGCTGATCTTTATCCTCTCTCAGGTTGGGCACATCCCCTTTAATCAGTTCCTGCTCTTTCCTTGGCTGCGGAGTCTAGGGGTGGATCTGGCTTCCCAGGCAGGAAATTCAATCCTAGTTCTGGCGCTGGCGGCGGGATTATCGGCCGGTCTCTTTGAGGAATTCGCTCGCTACCTGGCTTTCCGCTACTGGCTGAAGAGAGAGACGGACAGTTTGCTTCCGGTGAAATATGCCGTTGGCCATGGAGGGATTGAGGCCATATTGGCCGGTTTGCTAGCCCTGGTTGCTTTGGTCCAGGTAGTGGCCCTGGGGAGTAGTGGCTCCCTGGAGGTTTTACCGGCTGATAAGGTTGAGTTGATCCGGTCCCAGCTGGAGGCATATTGGGCTGTGCCCGTGAGTCAAACACTGCTGGGCGCTGGGGAACGGGTTTCGGCCATGCTCTTCCACCTGGGGGCTTCGCTGCTGGTGTACAAAAGTGTCCGTGAGAAGAAACCCGCCTGGTTGCTGATAGCTGTTCTAGGGCACGCCGGCCTGGACGCGTTTGCGGTTAGCGCCGCGCCGAGTTTCAATGTCTTCCTCCTGGAGGGGTTGATTTTTATAATAGGGGCTGGCTGGGCGGCGTGGGGTTGGCTGGTCCGGGTCAGGGATCTCCCGGAGGAACCGGGTCGTCTGGCAGGTCCCCCTCAAATTGGTTTGTCTGTACCTCAAGTTACATCGGAACAATTGGACGAGAGTCGCTATGAATGAATCGGAACCGATCATTGTCACAGAAAAACTCACCAAGGAATTTAATGGGGTCACTGCGGTCAAAGACCTATCCCTCACTATTTCACAGGGAGAGGTATTCGGGTTGTTGGGACCTAATGGGGCCGGAAAAACAACCACGGTGCGCCTGTTGGCGGCCTTGCTTGTTCCCAGTGCGGGAGAGGCATGGGTGGCTGGATATCGGCTGGGAAAGGACAATCAAAAAATCCGGCGGCGGATAGGTTTGCTGCCCGAAGCTCCTGGTTTATACGATGGGCTCAGCGCAGTGCAGAACCTGGCCTTTTTCGGGGAAATGTATGGGCTTCAAGATATCCCTGCCCGCATCCAGAACTATCTGGAGCTGCTGGGATTATGGCAGAGGCGCTTTGAACCAGTGGGCACTTTTTCGAAAGGCATGCGCCAGAAATTGGCTATTGCCAGGGCGTTGATTCATGAACCTGAAATTCTGTTCCTGGATGAGCCTACCAGTGGATTGGATCCCCAGGCAACCAGGTTGGTCCGGGAATTTATCGCCGGGTTGAGAGATCAGGGGAGAACTATCATTCTCTGTACACATAACTTAGAAGAAGCGGACCGACTCTGCGATCGGGTCGCGGTACTTAAGGGGCGTCTCCTAGCTCTGGATGCCCCCTCTCAATTGAGGCGTAAGTTGTTTGGCAGGCAGGTGGTATTTCACCTGGCAGAAGTCTTTCCTGGATTAGCAGACAGTTTGGAGAAACTGCCAGGAGTTGGCAGGGTGGAGGTCATTGAAAATAAGATACTGGCTAGCGTGGAAAAACCAGAGATCCACAACCCGGCTCTGATCCGGGACTTGATAGAAAATGGAGCGGAGGTCCAGTTTGTTGGTGAGCTCAAGCGCCGGCTGGAAGATGTCTACCTGGAATTACTGGGATTAACAGAGGGGAGTGATGATGAACAGGATTAAAGCTATAGTCATCAAAGAGTGGCGTGAAGTATTCAAGAATAGGTTTGTGTTTTTCACTGTGGCTTTCCTGCCGCTGATTATGACGGCGTTGCCGCTATTGATGCTTTATTTCTTTGGCGATTCGGGGGATTTCTCAGAGGTTTCCAGTGCTGATGTTCCGCCCCAGTTTGTCATACTCTGTGGGGACCTGGGTGCTGGTGATTGCACCCTATATTTCCTGGTCACCCAGTTCATTCTGCTGTTCATGATGGTGCCGGTGATCGTTCCGACGACGATTTCCTCTTACAGTATTGTGGGGGAAAAAACCACCCGGACGCTGGAACCCCTGCTGGCTACGCCGGTAACCACTTTGGAAGTCTTGATAGGTAAAGGTTTAGCGGGCGTTATACCTGCTGTCCTGGCAACCTGGATCGGCTACCTGGTATATGCGGGGGGGGCATTCCTGCTGGTGTCCAACCCGACAGTGGTGAGCAAGCTTTTTGATCCGCTGTGGATGACAGCTATCTTTTTGGTAGGCCCACTGCTTTCCTTGCTGGGAGTGAGCGTTTCGGTGATGATCTCCTCGCGGGTGAATGATCCCCGGGTAGCGGAGCAGATAGCGGGTGTTTTTATGTTGCCAGTGATAGGCTTGTTTGTTGGGCAGATTACCGGATTGATCCTCGTCGATGAGCGGTTTATTCTCTGGATGGCGATTGGTTTGGCTTTGCTTGATGTGGTCCTGTTCTACTTCGCTGTCCAGATCTTTCAGCGGGAAACCATCCTCTCGCGCTGGAAATAAAATTATGGGAAAAAACACCAAGAAGATCTTTTTGATCGGCTTATTATTTGTGCTGGCGGCCGTTAGTTCAGCAAAAGCTGCTCAGGAAGGCGGCAAGCTTCAGCTTAGACTGACCAGGAATTTCGGCTATGGGGGTTTTGGGAAGATCGAAGGATATTTCACCCTGAAAATAGTCGACCCTCCCGCTGACCTTGTTGAAGCAACTTTTTATATTGACAACGAACTTCTGAAAAATGTGGGGGACCCCCCGTTTCAAGCGAAATTCCATACTGCGGAATTCCCGCCCGGGGAGCACCAGCTGAGCGCTAGAGGAAAATTGACAGACGGCAATCAACTGGAATCCAATACCTTGAGGGAAGTCTTCCTGTCCAGCGAGGAGGCCTGGTCTGATACCCAGAAGATTCTTGTGCCGCTCTTAATTGGGATGGCTGTTCTGACTATGTTTGGGGTAGCAGTGCCCTTGCTGATTTCCAGGAAAAAGGAGTTTGTGGTTGGGTCCTATGGGCCGGCGGGCGGGGTGGTATGCCCGCGCTGTGGTCTGCCATTTTCAAGGTCGGTGCTGGCTCCTAATTTACTGGTCGGCAAACTGGTTCGCTGTTCCCATTGCGGCAAGGTCAGTGTGCTGGCCCGGGCATCCAGGAGCGAGCTGGAGGCAGCTGAGATGAGATATATCAGTGGAGAAAATTCTCCCGGTTCTCGACTGGAGAAAAGTGAACTCCGGAAAATCCTGGACGAATCCCGCTTTGAGGATTGATCCGGGCTGGCTATCGAAATTACAAGGTCAATCAGGTCCGCTTGGACTATAATTAAGCTCCGGTAAATTATTCACAACCTCTCTAACTATGTTCGATAAACTGACAGCAGCGATCGCCGAACCAGAGATCCGAGAGCAAACGCGCAAGATCGCCCGTTTGGTGGAGATCAGTGCGATTTTGAATTCCACGCTCAAGCCTGACCTGCTGCTGCAGAATATCCTGCAGTCTGCGGCTGAGCTGCTGGATTGCAGCGTGATCTCTATTTTGCTCTACGATGAGAGAGAAAAGGAGCTGCGCTTCGCTGCCACTACCAGTGTGAACATCGATCAGCTGGAGCAAATCCCTGTTCCTCTGGACAACAGTCTGGCGGGAACGATTTACACCGAGAACCGCCATCTGGTGATCAACAACACCAAAGACGATCCCCGCCACTATGATGAGGTTGGGGAGGAAGTGGGTTTGCAGGTAGAATCCCTGCTGGGTGTGCCCATGCGCATCAAGAACCGGGTCACTGGGGTGATTGAAGCGCTGAATAAGAAGAATGGGATGTTCACCGATTTTGATGTCCAGCTTCTGCTGGTGATCGCCTCTCAGGCGGCTATCTCCATGCACAACGCCCAGCTGATCCAATCCCTGCATAAGGCTAATGTCGAACTCAGCCAGGCGGACAAATTAAAGCGGGATCTAATGGCCGTGGCATCCCACGAGCTGCGCACACCCCTGGGCAATATCCTGGGTTATGCTACCCTGTTGTTTGAGGATGCCACTGAGGAGAACAAGCCTCTGGCGAAATCGATCTTGAAAGCATCCTCCAAACTCCGGGCAGTTCTGGATGATATCGCGAATATGAATTTGCTTTATACCGGAGAAGCGGACCTGGACCTGGTCGATTCCACCCTGCAGGAAGTCCTTACTTTTGCCAAAGAAGAGGTGCGCCAAACAGTCTCCCGGAATGACCTGCCAATCACCTACCAGATGCCGGAAGAGCCCATCCCTTTGCGGGTTGATCTGCCCAAGATGTGTGTGGTTTTTGTCAACCTGCTCTTGAACGCCCTCCGCTTCACGCCGGAGGGAGGAAAGATCATCCTCAGTGTGGAGGACCGGGGCGATGAGGTGATGGTTGCCATCAATGACACCGGGAAGGGAATAACTGAGGAAAGCCTGGAAAAGATCTTCGAGGTGTTTTACCAGGAAGAGGACCATATGACCCGCCGTACCGGAGGCCTGGGGTTGGGGCTGTCAATTGCCCGGGAGCTGGTCCGTCTGCACGGAGGAAGGATCTGGGCTGAAAGTGAAGGATTGGGGAAAGGAGCAACCTTCCGGGTTGTGCTCCCTAAGCCGGAAGGGTAAAGCAGATAAGGTCACGCTGGCCCGGAAGTTTCCTTATCGATCAAAGACTCGCATATTTCCAAAAAACTATCAAGCGCCACCAGGCGAATCTGATAATCCTTACCGGCAAAACCCAGGACTGTCAGGGCTTTGATCCAGGGCGCCTGCAGGGCGGTCTGGTCAGGAAGGACACTGACGATTGCCGTCCAGGTAGTCAGCAGCGGCCACAGCCCGTGGATAGGATTAGGGCTGAGCAGCAGTTTTTCCAGCGCAGCCAGATAATAGGTTTCCTGTTCAACCAGCACGGGGAGGACATCGGGATGTTTCTTGAGGGTATCCAGGGCGGCTATCCAGGATCCCAGCCAGTCAGCCAGGGTATCTTTAGAAAGATCGACCCCGCCCAGCAGGTGAGAGAAAGCGCTGCCCAGGCCGGGAGCACCTACGGCCTCCCCCCGCCGGGAGAACTCCATACCCAGGCGGCGGGTAGCCAGGGGTGGACCGCTGAGCAGGGCAACGGCATTGGCGGCCTGTTCAAGGGCTGCCAGGAAAGCGGGTAACTCTTCCAGAATATTATGGGGCGGGGAGATCTGGCGATCCATCCAGAACTGGCGGGCCTCTGTGATCAGCTTAGTACTTCTGGCCCGAATATTTTCAGGAAAAGAGAAATTGCTCCGCACCCCCGATTGCGTATAGTCTAGTAGGTGGCGGGGGTCATAGAGCGGAACGGCATCCTGCAGGGTCGGTCCGAACCAGGGATCCAGGCGCAGCTCCCGGGGTTTGCGGTAAACCAGCTGGTCGTGGTGTTCAATATCAAAAGTGATTTCCGGAGTCAGCTTGCGGATTTCTCGCTCCTGCACAGGGGGTGAATTGTGGATGAATACCAGATCGATGTCCCCTGCTCCCCCGATTAGAGGTGAGCCGTATAACAGGGATCCGCGCAAATAGATGGACAGGAGATCCCGGTTCTTTTTGGATTCCTTCTCTGCCAAAACTTGGGCATGCTGACGGAGAATTTGCGGTGTAAAACGCATTTCTATCCTGTCCTTGTTTGGGATCAGGCCTGGCTGAAGAACTGGGTTTGGTAGGGACCCAGTTTTAATGTTTGCCGGATGCGGGCTTCGACCCAATCCAGATCCTCTTCCCTGGCAACATAATTCAGCTCATTGGTATTGATGCTCAGGACCTGAGCAGCCTTGTGTTCGGCGCTGTAAAACCTCTCATAGGCTTCATTCAAGCTGTCAATGTAGCTCCGGTCCATATTGCGCTCATAGGGACGATCGCGCAGGGCAATGCGCTGCATCAGTACACTGGTGTCTGCCTGGAGATAAACTATCAGGTCAGGGGGTGGGAGTTTTTCAGCCAGGGCGTTGTGGACGCTGAAATAAGTGTCCAGCTCATCGCCGTCCAGGGTGAGGCGGGCGAACAGGGCATCCTTTTCGAATGTGTAATCCGCGATCAGGTCTTTGCCTGATTCCAGCGCCGGGGGGATATCCTGCTGTTGGTGGTAGCGGCTTAGCAAGAAGAAGATCTGGGTTTGGAAGGCATAAGCGTCCCGGTCAGTGTAAAAATCTGCCAGAAAAGGGTTCTCTTCAAAAACCTCCAGGACCAAATCCGCCTGAAAGCGGGAGGCCAATAAACGAGAAAGAGTTGTTTTTCCAACGCCAATTGCGCCTTCGATCGCGATATACATGGGGGAGCAGATGTCCTTTTCCTGTGATTAAGATGGTAGCTTTTACTCTGCTGCAAATGGGCGTTTCACTCAATTGGAGCAGGTTATTGACAAGCCGGGTTTTTTAACGCTACACTGAAAGCCACGACCTATCAATTATATCTTATCAGGAGGGAAATATGGTGGGCCTGAATCGCATCCAGTTAATCGGAAGGCTGGGGAGAGACCCTGAACTGAAGAACATTAACGGAGGGAAAAAAGTATGTTCCTTCAGCCTGGCAGTGAACCGGCGCTGGAAGGACCGGGAGGGAGAACCCCGGGAAGTTACCGACTGGTTTAACATCGAAGCCTGGGACCGGCTGGCGGAGATCTGCGGCGAGTTCCTTAAAAAAGGCAGCCTGATTTTTCTGGAAGGTCGCCTGCAGACGGATTCCTATGAAGAGAATGGATCGCCCCGCTATTTCACCAAAGTGATCCCTTCCCAAATGCAGATGCTGGAAAAGAAAAATTCCCAGTAAGAGGGATCGCCGGAGCAACTACCCTCCCTGAATACCCCACCTTGATTTTCGGGGGAGTAGGGTCGCCCAATGACTGGCCTTGAGAGAGGGTGAGGGGGAAGGGGTATAATTTCCATAGTACGCAGGTCTTTGCTGGATCTAAGCGAAATTTAAGAAAGGAACCTGACCTATGGCTTCCCCCTTTAAGAGACATTTCCCCGTAATTCTTGCTGGAACGCTCCTGCTGGTGGCGGTCGTCACCCTCTCCTGCAATCTCCCGGCTGCACTGCAGGGAAAGCTTTTTGGATTAGGGGGGTCCCCCGCTCCCACTTTCCAGCCGACCAATACACCTCAGCCGCTCCCGCCCACGGTGGTGGAATCAGATCCCCCTCAGGGGAGCACCATTTCCCTGGAAGGCCCGATCACCATTTACTTCAATCAAGCCATGGACCAGGATTCAGTCCCCGGGGCTTTTTCCACTGACCCGCAGGTGCCGGGCTCGCTGGAGTGGATCGACCCGGCGACGGTCCGTTTCCAGCCCAGCGGGGAATTTCCAGCCGGGTCCTCGATCCAGCTCCATTTCTCCCCATCTCTCAGCGCAGCTAACGGGCTGACTCTTTCCGGTGAGCTTGCTCTGCAGTACTACACCCCCGAGGAACTGGAACCGGTGACCGCCCTGCCCTCACCTGACAGCACAGAGGTTGATCCCCTGTCAGCCATCGTGGTGGCTTTTAATCAGCCAGTGACCGCCCTGGGCGATGCTTTGAGTGAAGCCCCCCCGGCTTTCAGGGTCAGCCCGGCACCCGCCGGGCAGGGAGAGTGGATCAATCCCAGCACATATCAATTCTCTCCTGACCCCGGTCTCTCCGGGGGCACGACCTATCAGGTTGAACTTTCCTCGGATCTGGTCAGCACCTGGGGAACTGCTCTGGGAGACCAGGCTCCTCTCAGCTGGACCTTTTCCACCTCCTATCCCGAAGTGCTTGATTGGGAGCCCCATGATGGAGATGTCGGGGTCCCTCTGGACAAGACCATCCGGCTGAAATTCAATCAGGCTATGGACGCGGACAGTGTGGCGGAGCATTTTTCCCTTATCAAAGGAGATGGCTCAGCGGTCAACGGCACCTGGGAGTGGTCTGAGGATTTCCGGGAAGCCGAATTTACCGCGGACGAGCTCCTGCTCCGGTGGAATAAATATTCCGCTGTTCTGCCAGCGGAAGCTTCTTCCGCAGCCGGAACCCCGCTGGGAGTGGATACCCAATTCGACTTCCAAACAACCGGGGAATTTCAGTTCCTGGGTACGCCCTCTGGATTGAATTACACCACCTCGATCTATGAGGGTGCCACGCTTTACTTCAACAATCCGGTCGATCTTGAAACCGCCACAGAGAACATCAGCTTGACCCCGGAGGTGACGAACATCTGGCCCTCCACGGGGGGCAGTGGAAGTGTGCTCAATATTTACGGTGATTTTGAGCCCCTGACGGACTACACTCTGACCTTGAAGGAACCGCTGGCCGATGTTTGGGGCAGCCAGCTGGGATCCGCCCGCACGATCCACTTCACCACAGAGGCCCTGCCGCCCAATTTGACGGTGACCCAGGGAAACAATATTCTGTTCCTGACCGGATCAGAGAACGCCCTTCCTGTCCGGATTACCAATGTCTATCAGGTAGCCATTAACGCCGGCAGCATTCCGCGGGACGCTATCCCGATGTTTTTTGGCCCGGGCTACTATACCAATCTGGATGATTACTACCCCCCGGATGTGCAGTACTGGAACGAGATCGTGAATGTGCCAGGAGATGACGTTTACAACATCAATTTGCCTCTCAACCAAACCGGGACACCGCTGGCCCCCGGCCTTTACCGCTACCAGATCTATTCCCAGGAGATCCCTTACAATCCCTCTCCTTATTTGCTGGCGGTTAGCAATCTGCATCTGACCATGAAGACCAGTCCGGAGAACCTGCTGATATGGGCCCTGGATTTGGGGACAGGGGAAGGGGTCCCTGACGCGGAGATCACTGTCTATGATCAGACAGGCGGTGAGGTTTTCTCAGGAAAAACGGACGCTGAGGGGATATTCCAGGCGGAATTCACCTCTCCCATTGACCTGTACGATAACGTCTTTTATGCCATTTCCGGGGAACCCGGACAGGCGGATTTTGGGATCACTGCCAGCAACTGGGCCTTTGGGACCGAAGCCTATAATTTTGGGTTGCCGTCCGATTACAACCCCCCCCAGGCCCAGACATATATTTATACGGACCGCCCCATCTACCGGCCGGGTCAAACGGTTAATTACCGCCTGATCCAGCGGGACCGCCCTGGTGGTGGCTATGCTCTCCCCTCTGAGGATTCCATCACGCTTTCCGTTTTCCAGGCTGGCTCTCAAGAACAACAGGTGACTTTACAGCTCTCAGAATACGGCACTGCGGATGGATCGTTTGCGCTTTCTCCCTATGCCCAGCCGGGGTATTACCGGCTGGAAACTGACTACGGTATGACCCTGTTTCAGGTGGCTGAATACCGCAAACCGGAAATCGATCTGGCTGTTTCCCTGGACAAAGAGCAGGCTTTGCTCGGGGACGATTGGCAGGGAAGTGTCCAGGCGCGCTATTATTTTGACGCTCCTGCCAGTGAGGTCAAATTGCTGTGGACTCTGCGGGCTGAACCAAATCCCTTTTATCTGTCTGGCTATCAGGTGGGAGTGCTTGACAGCAACTGGTTCACATACGGCGGTCTGTATTCCCCCATTCACTGGGGCCCCCGGGTGGCTGAAGGGGAAGCGCTGACTGACCAGAATGGATACTGGGAGCAGGAAGGACAGCTGACAGACCAGGATATTTACGATCGGGAAGTTCGCCTGCCGGCCAGATACATCCTCAGCGTCACTGCTGAAGATGAAAGCGGTTTTCAGGTCACAAACCAGGCTGAGATGCTGGTTCATCCCAGCGCGTTCTATATCGGAGTTCACCCATCGGCCTGGATCGCTGAAGCTGGCCAGGAGGTGACATTTGACCTGCTGGCAGTGGACTGGGACAAACAGCCGGATGGAGTTCATGACCTGCGGGCTGAGTTCAATAAAGTAACCTGGACTCATGAGGTTGGAGATATAGGCCAGATCGAATACACCCGGGAAAAAGAGCTCATCAGCGCCGAAGAGATCTCCACAGACCAGGGGGGCAAGGCTGCGATCAGCTTTGTTCCCGAGGAACCCGGCACCTATCAGCTGGATGTGTTTGGTGGGGGTGCCCGCAGCGAAGTCACGCTCTGGGTTGGTGGGACCGGCACCCCTGTCTGGCCGACGCTGACCAATCAGAAGATCAGATTGATCGCCGATAAGGAAAACTACCAGCCCGGAGATACTGCCACCGTCTTTATTCCCAATCCTTTCCCGGATGGCGCCCAGGCGCTGATCACTACGGAAAGGCAGAGAGTGATTTCTTATCAGACCATGTCCCTCACCGGGTCCGGACAGACAGTGGATATCGAACTAGATGACCAGGACGCTCCCAACGTTTACCTTTCAGTGACCCTGATCGGGAATGAACCCGGGGGCGGGATCGGCTTCCGGCAGGGCTATCTCAACCTGCTGGTAGACCCCAGGGATAAAATCCTCCAAGTCGAGGTCATCGGAGAACCGCGGCGGGTTGGTCCCGGGGAGGAAGTTGAGTTCACCGTCCAGGTTACCGACCAGGATGGAAAGCCCCAGCAGGGTGAGTTTTCCCTGGCGGTCGTTGATAAGGCGGTCCTGGCTCTGGCAGATCCCTATTCACCGGAGATCGGGGAAGCTTTTTACGGGGTCCAGCCTCTGTCAGTCCGGATGGGTTTTCCGCTGGGCCTGCACGCCGGCCTGATGGTCTTTGTTCCCGGTGGCTTAGGGGGCGGCGGAGGCGATGTGCCTGACTCCGTCCGGGAGCAGTTTGAGGATACTGCCTACTGGCAGGCTGATATCCAGACCGATGAGAACGGCCTGGCGGTGGTGAGCGTGGTCCTGCCGGACAACCTGACCACCTGGCAGGCAGAAGCCCGCGGGGTGACCAAAGATACCGCAGTCGGCCAGGCAGATGCTGAAGTGATCACCACCAAAGAACTGCTGGTACGGCCGGTAACTCCCAGATTCCTGGTGGCCGGAGACCATCTGGTGCTGGCCGCGGTGGTACACAATAACACGGCTGATGCCCTGACCGCGGATGTTTCCCTGCAGGGAAGCGGCTTGCTGCTGGATGCCCCGGAATTTTCAGTCCAGACCGTGGATGTGCCCGCCGGAGGAAGAGCGAGAGTGGAATGGTGGGTCACAGTAGAGGACACTGACCAGGCGGATATTCTCTTCACCGCTGAGGGGGGGGGACTGCAGGATGCCGTCAAGCCTTATCAGGGACCACTTCCGGTCCTGAGGTATCTGGCGCCGGTCAGCTTTGGAACTTCAGGAACCCTCGAACAGGCCGGCCACGAGCTGGAAATCGTCAGTCTTCCCCGGACGTTCGATCCCTCTCAAGGCTCTCTGGATATCGAGCTTTCGCCTTCCCTGGCTGCTGTTGTATTAAACTCCCTCCAAGCACTTGAGGAGCGAGAACATTACTCCAACGAAGCTACCATGTCCTACTTCCTGCCTAATGTGGTCACCTACCAGACCTTGAAAGACCTGGACCTGGATTATCCCCTGCTGGAAAGCCGCCTGGACCGCGTGATACCGGAAACCCTGGCTGCCCTGGCAGCGGAACAGAATGAGGATGGCGGTTGGGGCTGGTGGAAAGGCGGAGCCAGCGATCCGGAGATCAGTTCATATATCCTGTTCGGGCTGCTTCAGGCCCAGCAGGCAGGCATGTTCGTGGACGAGCTGATGCTCCAGCAGGCCACCGGATACCTGATGGCCACGCTGCCGGCGGTGGACATGTTGAGCGAGCCCCGGCAGTACAACCAGCTGGCCTTGAGATATTTTGCGCTGACGGAAGCCGGGATCAACCTCAAGGCTGGCATGGAAGCCCTCGCTGAACTGGGGGGGGAGCTGGACCCTGGCTATCAAGCCCTGCTCGCGCTGGCTCTGGAAACCAACCAGTCTGAAAATGACTGGGCCCGCTCCCTGTTCTCAAATCTGGGAGGAAAGGGCATTCGCACGGCAACCGGCCTGCACTGGGAGAATTCCCCTGGCAGACATTCCTGGATGAACAGCGATACTACCGCTACCGCCATGGTTGTTTACGCTCTGGCGAGAGCAGAAAATGCGCCGGAGCTGCTTCCTGAGGCTGTGCGCTATCTGATATCCATGAAAACAGGGAAGGGAGATTGGTGGTCCCCTTACGAAACCAGCTGGTCCATCCTGGCCCTGAACGAGGTGCTTAAAAGAGGTGGAGAGCTGAGCAGCGATTTTGCATTCTCGGCTTCAGTGAACGGCCGTGAGCTGATAAAAGGTGCTGCTGAAGGGCCGGAGCATCTGGAAGCTGCCGCGGCGTCCCTTCCGATTGAGGACCTATACACGGCTGACCCCAATGCGCTGGTGATCAGCCGTACTGAGGGCAGCGGCTCCCTGTACTACAAAGCCCATCTGCTGGTTTATCAGCCGGCAGAGGATGTGCGGCCCTTTGGGAAGGGGCTGAGCCTTTCCCGGGTCTATACCAATTTAGGTGACGCGGGGAAATTTATCCAGTCAGGCCAGGCAGGCGACCTGATCAAGGTCCAGCTTACCCTGGTCCTGGAAAACGACACTCATTACCTGATGGTCGAGGATTTCATCCCCTCCGGAGCTGAAATCCTGGATACCCGGCTGAAGACCTCCCGCCAGGATCTGGAAAGCTACCAGGCCTCTACTCCCTTCAGCGAGGGATGGGGCTGGTGGTATTTCAACGATCCCAGGGTACACGATGAGCGGGTCAGCTGGTCGGCCGATTACCTGCCTGCCGGCACCTATCAGATCACCTATCTGCTCTCGCTGACCCATCCAGGTGAATTCCAGGTGCTGCCGGCTCACGCCTGGCAGGCCTATTTCCCTGAAGTTCAAGCCATCAGCGCCGGCGACTTATTCGTTATAGAGGCCCAGAAATAGAGGCTGTAACTATTTTTCAGCGGGAAACGTTTTAATCCCAGCAGCCCTGGACATTAAAATCCAAAATGCAGCCAGTTAGTATTCAGGAGCACCTGGCAGGAAAGGGCGATGAAGACGATCAGCAGGATAAAACCGCACCCGCAGCCGGTGCAGGAGACCCCTCTTCCAAAACCAAAGGTTCTTTGAAGCCAATCAAAGAGCACGTCCAGCATCAATAGTTTGAATAAGCCTGCCAAACAGCCCTGACGATTATTCACGAATAAACTCCTTTGTTCATTCAATGTTCATATACGTTTACGTCGGAGTATTCTAAAAGTTGCAGTTCAGGATTGGTGACAGCGGGAACTTGATTGCCCTGCTTATACCCAAACACCTAATAATTTGAGGTAAAAAGATACTGGAGATTTACCAGCCAGGAGGTAGATCCATGAAAGAAATATCGCGAGAAAGCCGCGCAACGGTGATCCTGTATCTGATCCTGGCTTTTTTCGCCATCCCGCACCTGATCGACGATTTCCTTTATGACATCCCGGCGGAATTCGGGATCTCTGTCCATTTGAGCCAGTTCCTGGCAGGGGTGTTCATCCTCATCTACCAGGGGATTATGATTCCCCTGGTCAGGGGGGCAAAGGCGGGTGTTTCTTCTGCAATAGGTATGGGGATCTTCCTGTCTCTGGCAGGAATCCTAAAACATATCCCTTTGATCATTCAGCCGGGCCCCTACTGGAGCGGCTGGTTCTCGGAAGGATTGATCTACGGTTTGATCCTCTCCGGGATCGGACTGGCCATTGCCGGGGTTCTGGCCTTGCGGGGTGGGGGAGGCCAGAACCAATAATACAGCACTTCTGACACAGGAGAGATCATGAAGCTAAAGAAATCAAGAAGCCTGGCTTTGATAGCAATTTGCGCTGCTGTCCTTTCCGGAACAGCATTCTTGCCATTCCGTGGTCAGGGAACCCCTCGCCAGCAGGGGGGTGATCCCCATCCACCTGACAGAGTGGTCAAGTTGATTTTCATCCACCACTCTACTGGTGAGAACTGGCTGAACGATGGATACGGGATCCTCGGCAGGACCCTGAGAGAGAATAATTATTTCGTCAGCGACACCAATTATGGCTGGGGGCCGGACGGGATAGGCGATCGAACCGATCTCCCGGATTGGGAGGAATGGTTCAGGAGCGAGGGCACCGAAACGTATATGGAAGCGCTGTTCAATGAGACGGAACAGCACGCCAGCTACACCAGGGATCTGCCTGATCCAGGGGGAGAGAATCAGATCATCATGTTCAAGTCCTGCTTCCCCAACTCTGACCTGGAAGGCAGCCCAGATGATCCGCCTACTGCGGACGGCTGGCTTTCAGTGGGCCATGCCAAGTATGTCTATAACGAGATCTTGAAATATTTCAAACAGCACCCCGAGAAGCTGTTCGTCGTGATCACAGCCCCGCCCCTGAGCGACAGGACCAACGCGGCCAATGCCCGGGCCTTTAACCTCTGGCTGATGAATGATTGGCTGGAAGAGAACGACTATCCCTATCAAAATGTGGCGGTGTTCGATTTCTACAATGTCCTGACCGGCAGGGACGGCCATCATACCTTTGAAAACGGCCGGGTGATCTACCAGGTTGCCAGCAAAGATACCCTGTACTATCCCTCCGGGGATGACCATCCCTCCAAAAAGGGCAGTCAAAAAGCGACAGATGAGTTTGTCCCTCTCCTGAACTATTTCTACAACCGCTGGCAGGCGGACAACCCTGCCCCGCTGGCGCCTTCCGGGGATGAATCCGGATCGGCTCCTGGCACTGAGGGGGAGGGCGTTTCCAACCGAACCTCCCCTGGGGAGCTTTTCGGCCTGCTGGATGATTTTGAAGGTGAGCCACCTGCAGGAAGCAGCGGCTGGGAAGCGTACTGGGATGAGGGCACACCCACGGAGATGAGCTGCGCTGTGGAACCAGGCGCTGGCGAAAGCGGGGGTGGACTGCGGCTGGATTATCAGATCACCCCCTACAGCTGGGGCGCCTGTGATCTGTCCTTTGACTCACCCCAGGACTGGAGCGCGGCCAGTGGACTGGCATTTAATATTCACACCGCTCAATCCGGAGATGTGCTGCACGTGGACCTTTACAGTGAAGGCCCGGAAGGACGGGAATCCTATCTCTACAAGCTGGCACTTGAAGGGGAGGTGAACGGGGATTGGGCCGCGGTTGCTGTCCCCTGGAATAGCTTCCAGAGAGTGGAATGGGAGGAGGACGCCGGGGCCGCTTTTAATAGCCCGGATCGGATCTCCGGTCTGTCATTCGGATTTGGCACAGAGGAAGATGAGATTCAGGGGACCCTGTGGATCGATGACCTGGGCTGGACCGGAGTGGGGGAATCCCCTGGACAGACTGGTGGGGAGAGTGAAGAGATCGTTGACGACACCCCGGGAGCGGAATCGAGCGGCTGGGATCTGCCCTGCACCGGAGCGCTGGCCCTGCCGATTGGCCTGGTAGGTTTTGCTGTTTTCCAGAAAAGACGCTCAGGGGCGGCCGGATAAACACCCCCCGGAAATTATCCAGGAAATCTTGGTATATGCCCTGCAGCTTCGCGAACACGGGGCCTCCGGAATCCAGGCCAGGAGGGCGATTTTAACATGGAACAGGAACTGGAGAACCACCCGAAAGAATGGTTCGCTGCCCTCTAGATTTTTCATTAAAAGGAAATTCCCCCGCCCTGTTACGGTTCCATAATCCCAATCAAGGGAGATCCACCGAGGTGAATTCCAGTCCGTATTCCTGGAGAGCTGCTGGAGTTGGCAGGCCGCTGTCAGGGTCCCAGCCGTGTTCCAGGTAGGCGCCTCTCAGGAGAGTTTTAAGGTCGGGCACAAACCCGCTGGACCCTCCGCCCTGGAATGATTTCAGCATGAAGGCGGGCAGGCGATCGTCAGCAGCCGTTGAACCCAGCTTGAGGTTGAGCATTCTCTTCAAGGTAAAGATCCGTTTCCCTATCAGGAGCAAGTCTTCCAGGCTGTATTCCTGACCGGAGGCGGCATTCAGGGCGCGCAGGATCTGGCTTGCGCCGGGGTTCATGAAATGGCACACGATCAAGGCATTATAGACATTACGCCAGGCCTGGGAGCGGGCGGTGATTTGCCCCTTGTTCTGGGAGTTATCAAAGCGATCGCCGGGCAGGATACCAAGTTCCTCTTCTGGACCCTGGCCGGTATCCACAGCGTACATATCCCCCTGCAGATGACAGGCTCCCCGGGGTGAGAGGGCATATACTGGCGCTATGCCGCTGAAGGAGCGGGCATCGTGCATGGGGATCTCGAGCTTGCGGACAGTGGCGGCCATTTCCGGCACACCAAAATGGGCAGCCAGAGCCGCGCTGCCTTCCGCGAGCAGGGCGCCGAAACCCTCCCGTTTTGCGGTCAGCTCGATCAAATGGTGGGACATCTCTATATCGCCAAAGTGGATCTTAAGGCCCCCGGTATCATCCGCGGTCAGGATGCCCTTCTCAAAAAGGTCGCAAGCCAGGGCGATTGTTGAACCAGTGCTGATGGTGTCCATCCCGTACAGATTACAGAGGTGCCCGGCGTAGATCACCCCCTCCAGGTCATCCACCAGGGCCAGCGATCCAAATGAGGTGATGGTCTCGTATTCTGGGCCATCTACGGCAGCGACCTTATATTTTACGGTGTGGGTTTCCCTGCCGCAGACGATCGGGCAGCGGTAGCAGGCGGTTCCGCGATTGAGGAATTCCTCTGCCATCCGCACCCCCGATAGGTGGCTGGCAGGCTCCCATTCGCCCAGCTGGTAGTAGCCGGCCGGCATGTCGCCGAACATAGCGCCCATATCGACATAGCTCGCTGTTCCCGCTAATTTGAGCGCTTCGACGGCTATATCCTCAGAGACTTTGCTGAGGATCTCGGAGACAGCCTCCTTGAAGCCCTGAGGATCATCCAGGGGGGCTTTGCCGGTGCCCCGGAAAGCCAGGGCTTTGAGGTTCTTGGAACCCATCACTGCCCCCATCCCGGTTCTCCCTGCGGCCCGACCGTGGTCGTTCATGATCGCGGCCATCTTGACCAGGTTCTCGCCAGCGGGACCGATGCAGGAAATCCTCGCTTTGGGATCCTTTAGGATCTCCCGGATGGATTCCTGGGTCTGATAGCTGTCCTGCCCCCACAGTGGGGAGGCATCATGGAACTGGACATCGCCGTCGATGATTGAGATCCAGCAGGGTCGGGTGGATCTTCCGGTGATCAGGACCCCATCAAAACCTGCGAACCGCATCTCTGGTCCAATAAAACCACCAGTATTGGATTCTCCCCACAGTCCGGTCAGCGGGGAGCGGGCGCAGATCGCACAGCGGCCAGCCGAGGGCATGCTGGTGCCTACCAAAGGGCCGGCCAGATACAATAAGGGGTTGTCCGGGCCGAGAGGGTCCGTATCCGGGCTGATCCGCTCGTAGAGCAGGCGGGCTGCCAGCCCGCTGCCACCGAGGTAATCTCTGGCCAGCTCGGGGCTGATGCTCTCTTTCCGGTATGATTTGGAGGTCAGGTCTATCACCAATAGATTTTTCATGAAACCGCTCCGAATAGGTTATCTGATTGGTCTTCTGGCATGCTTACAGGCTGTTAGAAATCCACCTGCTCCCCGTTGTAAACACACCGGAACAGCCTTTCAAGTTCCTGATAGGAAGGCGCCCGGGGTGAGGTGATGATCTGGGTATCATTGAAAGTATCATCTACCAGCTTCTCCAGCTGCTCCTGGAAGGAGACCTCATCCAGCCCCAATTCTGACAGACTGAGAGGGTTTTCGATTTCCCTGGCCAGATTCCTCAGAGCACCAGCCAGATTCTCTCCTGGAATGGAAGATTCCCCTGTGACGCCCAGCAGCTCTGTCAGGGAAGCGATCCGGGAGCTGTCCTCTCCCAGCCCGGCGAATTCGATGGTGTAGGGCAAACACAGCCCCACCGCCCGCCCGTGAGGGATGTGGAAAACGGAGCCGAGCACATGGCCCATAGCATGAGCCAGGGATGCCATCGAGTTTCCAAACCCCAATCCCGCGCAGGTGGCAGCGTTGTGCATCTTTTCCCGGGCCAGCAGGTACTTTTCCTGTTGGGGATCATCCGCCCGGGAAGCTTCGTAGGCCTCCGGCAGGAAGCGCAGGACCTGCTGGGCGGCGCCCAGACACAATCCGTCCGTTAGGTCTGTATGCCAGGTGCCGATATAACCCTCTACGGCATGGGTCAGTGCGTCCAGACCGGTGTCCGCGGTCAGCCGAGGCGGCATACCGGCAGGCAGGGCTGGATCGACTATCGCCAGGTCAGCAGCGTTTTCACGGTTGCCCAGCCCCATTTTGCGTTTGGATTCAGGATCAGTGAGCACGATGGCCCAGGTCGCCTCAGCCCCGGTTCCACTGGTGGTGGGGATGGTGATCAGGCGGGATTTTTTCCTCAGGCCCAGTTTGATAAAGGGATTGATCCCGGCCGGGATCAGGTCAGGCCGTTCGTACAGCACCCAGATAGCCTTGGCCGCGTCCAGGGATGAGCCGCCGCCGAGGCCGATGATCCAGTCGGGCTGAAAATCCAACGCCACTCGCTTGCCTTTTTCGACCGCCTCCAGGGTGGGATCCGGCTCTACTTCATCGTAGATCAGGATCTCGGCGCCGGAGTTAGCCAGCTGCCCGGATATGCTTTCAACCAGGCCGAGTTCAACCAGGTTGTGATCTGTGACCAGCAGAGCCCGCGAGATGGGGATCTCATCCAGGTAGGATAAGGAATTTTCACCAAAGACGATCTGGGGAGAAACAAAATACCACATGCTGCACCCCTCCTATAAAATTACCTCAAGATGACGATTGCGAATTACCAATCAGTGGGGACTTCCGCACAGCAGGAGACTATTTCCTGAGCCGCTTTGGGGTAGCGCATGATTTTCATCAGATTACCCTTGAGCTTGAGCTGGCCGGTCATCATCCCCTGGATGGGATCCAGCTTGCCCTCAATCACTTTGCGCCAGGTGCTGAAAGGCGCCTTGAGAGTGAATTCGGTTTCGGGGAGATTGTCAGGGTCCAGAAGAGAAGCCCCCGGGCTGGAACCGTGATACAGTTCCAGCAGCAGATAAGACCTGTCGGGATAGGCGTCGTCCGGTTCGATCACGAAGACGAAATCACCTTCCCAGTCCTTAGCTGAGCGCTGGTAGGATTCGCTGGCGTTCAGCCGGTCGCGCAGGGTTTTGATCCATTCATCTGAGGGAAATTTAGCAGCCATCGGGCCTCCTTACTAGGGCATCCTCAATATTATACATCCATCTGACTGGACGATCCTGAGTGAGAGAGCTGAATGACTCCGGCAGAAGCACTTGGATAGGAACCCTCCAGGATGTTATCATTAGATCAGGTGAAGCGCTAATTAATTTGCAGGGGGCTCGTCATGGAAATCATCCACTTTGAGGAGCCGGTCCGCTTTCAGGAGCGGGTCCAATCCAGACTGGGGCGTTACGAAGCTGAGAATAATCTGGTGCTGGGGATACTCGCCAATGTGATCGCTGGCGAGTACCAGGATACCAATCTATATCTGGCCCTGGTTCAGGAGGAAGGGGAAATGGTCCTGGCCGCTCTCTGTACGCCGCCTTATCCTGTCCTGATTTCCTATCAGAATCCCGCCCCTCACCAGGCCCTGCTCCAGGCTTTACTGGATGATCTGGAGAGCCAGCTGGGGGATGATTTCAATGGACTCTCCGGCAACAAAGAACTCATCACTCCCCTGATAGAACTCTGGCAGCGCAACTCCGGGAAGGAGGCCTGCCTGGAAATGGCCCAGCGGATTTACAAACTGGAGCGGGTCCTGCCTGTCAGCGGCGTCCCGGGAAGCATCAGACCGGCGGACGAGGATGACCGCCCTCTGCTGCTGGATTGGTTTACCGGCTTCTATAGAGATGCCTTGGCAGAAGAAGCAAATCCCAAACGGATCCGCAAACAGGTGAATATCTACCTGGGGGCAGATCCCGGACAGCGGGGGCTGATGATCTGGGAAGTTGGCGGATCTCCGGTATCGATGGCTGGTTATTCCGGCCCGACGCCCAGCGGTATCCGGGTAGGCGCAGTCTATTCTCCTCCCGGTCAGCGCAGAAAGGGCTATGCCAGCGCCTGTACCGGGGAACTGAGCCAGCGTTTGCTGGACAGGGGTTATAAATTCTGTTTCCTGTTCACGGATCTGTTGAACCCGACCTCAAACCATATCTACCAGCAGATCGGATATGAACCGGTCTGCGATGTGGACAGATATCTGTTTTGAATCCAGGAAGCTGGACGGAGCAATAAGCTAAGGGAGTGGGACATGAAGACAATCGGACTGCTGGGAGGAATGAGCTGGGAGTCCTCCATTGAATATTACCGGATCATCAATCAGGAGGTCCGTTCTGCGCTGGGGGGAGTGCATTCCGCCAAAATCGTGCTGGTTTCCCTGGATTTTACAGAAATAGAGGAGCTGCAGATGAAGGGGGATTGGGAAGGGGCCGCCCGGATCTTGATCCAGAGCGCCAGGGAAATCGAAAACGCCGGAGCTGATTTCCTGCTGATCTGCACCAATACCATGCATTTGCTGGCGGAGGAAGTGCAGGAAGCGGTCGATATTCCCCTGCTGCACATCGCAGATGCCACAGCCCGGGCGGTCAAGGGAGCCGGCCTGACCCGCGTGGGGCTGCTGGGGACCCGCTTCACCATGGAAAAGGACTTTTACCGCGGCAGGCTGGAAAGGGAGCACCAGCTGGAGGTGATCGTACCGGAGAGGGCCGGGCGCGATCTGGTGCATAATGTGATCTATGATGAATTGGTCCAGGGGCTGATCAAGGACCGTTCCCGGCAGGGCTACCTGGAGGTAATCGGGAAATTGGTGAAAGAGGGCGCCGAGGGGATCGTGCTGGGCTGCACGGAGATCGGTTTGCTGATCAAGGAGGAAGACGTGGAGGTCCCTGTTTTCGATACCATGGAAATCCATGCCCGGGCGGCGGTTGATGCGGCTTTGGGGAGCTACAAGCTCGACTGAGCGGGGCATCCTGTATAATGCTAACAACTGGCAGGAAATGGGAAGAGCCCGGGAGGAAGCATGGATGAGGCTTACTTGAAACGACAGCTGGCGCTCAACCGCGACCGGGTCGCGGCGCTGGCTCGCGGTGTCCCTGAAGAACAGCAGCGCTGGAAGCCGGATCCAGACTCCTGGTCTATCCTGGAAGTCGTCTGCCACCTGGCGGACGAGGAAGAGTTCGATTTCCCTGTCCGGCTGAGGATAATCCTGGAAGAATCTGAAAAACCCTGGCCAACCATCGACCCTGACAGCTGGTTTGAGGAGCATGAGTACCACAAGGCAGAGCTCTACGAAACCTTAAGCCGGTATATGAACCTCCGCAATGCAGCCCTGGCCTGGCTCAACGCTCTGGAACCCCCGGACTGGAGCGGGGTGTATCAGACGCCCTTTGGGGAAATGACTGCAGGGGATGTGTTTGCTTCCTGGGCGGCGCATGATTTGCTGCACCTGTGTCAGCTGGTTGAGCTGCAGCGCCAGTACCTGGTCGAGCAGGCCAAACCCTACCGGCTTGATTACGCCGGGGAGTGGTGACCCGTCCTCGGTGCGACCGAGGACCGGAGACTGAAGATCAAAGGTTTCTAAGGCAATGGCTGAAAAATTACCAGAGATCAACCCCGTCCTCTTTCCTCAATCTTCGGTCCTTCGCGAAGCGAAGAAGCAGTTTTCAATCCTCAAGTGCTTATTTGATGGTGATCTCGTTCCCTTCGACAACCTCACCGATCACCCAAACTGGTTGATCCTTTTTATTTGCCTGGGCCCGGAACTCGTCCAGCCGGTCGCTGTTGACCGCTAGCAGCAGGCCGCCGCTGGTCTGGGGGTCAAAGAGCAGCATCAGCTCCCCTTCCGACAGGGATTTGGGCGCTTTGATGTGGTCGCCGAAAAACAGGCGGTTATCAAAGGCGCCTCCCGGGAAGCTGAACTGCCTGGCATATTCCTTCGCGGGGCTGATGAAGGGGATCATGTCCCAGTAGATATTCAAACCGACCCTGGAAGCCTCGGCCATCTCCCAGGCATGGCCAAGCAGGCCGAATCCTGTGATATCGGTGGCTCCTTTAACTCCGTGGGACTGAGCCAGCTCACTGGCTGTGCGGTTGAGCTGTTTCATCCACAGCACAGCCTCAGCGACATGTTCCGGGGAGGCGATCTGGTTTTTCAGGGCTGTGGTGGTTGTGCCAAAGCCCAGCGGCTTGGTGATCACCAGGGCATCGCCGGGATGGGCGGCGGCTTTGGTCATGATCAGGTCAGGGTGGGCGAAACCCAGGCAGATCAACCCGTATTTGGGTTCCTGGTCCTGGATGGTGTGGCCGCCCGCTATCACCACCCCGGCTTCCAGGGCTTTTTCAGCCCCGCCCCGCAGGATCTCTCCAGAGATCTCGGTGGGAAGGTTGGGGGGCAGAGCCGCGATATTCAAGGCCAGGAAGGGCGACCCGCCCATAGCATAGATATCCGACAGACTGTTGGCCGCGGAGATCGTGCCGAAGTCGTAGGGGTCATCCACTACCGGCGTGAAAAAATCCGTGGTGACGATCAGAGCCCGGTCGTCATCCAGCAGCCAGACAGCGGCATCGTCCGGCTCTCCCAGGCCTACCAGGAGATCGGGAAAATTCTTTTGGTCGTAAAGGCCTTCCAGGGGGCGCAGGACCTGCGCCAGCGCTTCCGCGCTTAATTTGGACGCTCAACCAGCGCAGCTGGAAAGAGCGGTGAGTCGGATTTCCCGTCCGGAAGGTTTCGGTTCTTTATTCGTCATATGGTTATCTGTTCCTGCCTGATCAGTACTGATGAAATTCTATCATACCAGCAAGTTTGACGCTGGACGGATGGGATTCTGCGGGCAGCATTCCAACAGCTCTCGCTGCCTTCGGCTTTCATTCTGGCTCCAGCAAAAAACTGCCCGGATTCCCGGGCAGTTTGCTATGTGTGATTTAGAGAAGCTCTTTAGGGAGCCAGCTCAGGCAGCGGCAGCAGGTAAGGGTTGTCGTTGGGGACCAGCATTACATCGATGCCCGGAGCGAGTTTTTCAATATAGCGGTAGTTCAGCAGCATGGGATTCTCAGTCAGCACATCGGCGATCAGCTGCAGGGCTTCCGCTTCGGCTTTGGCATTGATCACCGTGGCTTCGGCTTCTCCCTCGGCTTCGATGATGGCAGCGTCTTTGACACCTTCTGCTACCTGGCGGGCCTGCTCGGCTTCCTGCCGGCGCTGTTCCACGATGTATTCAGCCTGCTGGGCCAGCTGTTCTGCGATCTGCTTCTGCTCGATCGAGGCGGCATATTCGGGGGTGAAGGTGATATTGCGGAGCACGAAGTTTGAGAGGATCAGTCCGTTCTCTTCCATCTCGGCTGCCATTGTCTTTTCAATCTGAGTCTTCAGCTCTTCCCGCTTGGTGCTGTAGACCTCGTTGACCCGGAACTGGGAAACAGCATCGCGGATCACGCCCCGCACAGTCGGCCGGACCAGACCGTCCACGTAGCGGTCCTGCCAGATGATATGCACGTCCAGAACATGCGCGGGATCCAGAGAAAAGATGATCGAGGCATCGATGTAGACTTCCTGACCATCCGCGGTGCGGGCGGCAATGGAGTCATCCCCCTGGATCTCGCCTTCCTGGTGGGCAATGGACATGGTATAGGTGTTCTTCGAGATCGAGTAGATCTTAACATTTTCAGCGTAAGGGATCACCCAGTGCAGCCCGGGCTGGAGGACATCCTCCCGGTACCCTTTGGGGGCGACGGCGCTGATGACCACCCCGCGTTCCTGGGGCTGGATGAAGACCAGGCCGGCGCTGACTGAGCTGAAGAGCACAGCGACTGCGGCGGAAATGAAGATCCCGGTTATCGTGCCGCGGGTCTTCTTGCTCTGACGGGCGCGGACCACGGATAGAGCCAGAAAGGCCACAACCAGCAGCCAAGAAAAAGCCGCCAATGCTGAGACCAGAATAGTGATTTGCATCTTTTCCTCCAATTTGGAAATATGTATTAATTGATCATGGTTCGTTCTTCGCTTAATTATATCCGCATCAGAAGCGCCCTGAGCTGCCAGACAGGGTTCTTATAACATATTTACGGGGCTTGTGGTACAGTTTGGTTTTAATATGAGTGCAATGAACCATTCTTTTCCTGTCCTGGCATTTTTTGCCCATCCTGACGACGAGACCATGTTTCTGGGTGGGACGCTGGCGTATCTGTCCCAGGCTGGCGGGGAGCTCCATTTCCTCTCCGCCACCCGGGGAGAGGGCGGTGAGCTGGGGGATCCGCCTGTCTGCCGGAGGTCTGACCTGGGAAGGGTCAGGGAAGGTGAGCTGCGCTGTGCGGTTGAAGCCCTGGGTGGGGTCAGCCTGGACTTCCTGGGATTTGTGGATCCCCTGGTTGGGCCCAATGACGAACTATTCCCTTTCAGCCCGGACCTGAACGAGGTGGTCCGCCGATTGAGCGCCAGGATCAGAGAGATCGAACCTACAGTGATCCTCTGCCATGGCCCGGCAGGTGAGTACGGGCATCCAGCCCATATCCAGGCTTACCAGGCGCTGATGGCTTCCCTGGGGGAGATTGATTTCCAGCCCCGGGCAGTTTACGCCCCCTGCTGGCTGTCACGGGAGACCGGCCAATTCACCCCGGCCCCGGATTTTATTGTGGATGTCAGTCCCTGGCTTTCTCAGAAGACCGCTGCTGCGATCTGCCATCGCTCCCAGCATGACCTGTTCACCCGCCACGGCTCAGCCCGGGCAGGCAGGCCGGTGACCGTTCCCGAGCTGATTCGTCCTCAGGAAGCCCTCTCCAGGATCTGGCCGGCAGGGGAGGGGTCTGACCCCCTGGAGGACCTGCTGCGGAAAATCACCCTTCCCTCCGGCGAGGCAAATCGTTGAGATCAGACTGTCAGGGTCCTCCCATATACTCCCCCTACTTTGAGTGATAAGTCCGAAAACAAGAAGGATCTCAAGTCTTTGGTAAAATGAATTCCATGAAATTTACCTCCCGGCTCACTGGAACCCCGCTCAAAATAACCTTTGCCCTGGTGGGCGGCATCGCCTTATTCGTCATGGCATTAAGCCTGGGGACAGTGGGTTTCCGGTCGATTTACCAGGGGCGGATATTTCCCGGGGTTTATCTGGGATGGATCAACCTCAGCGGCCAGACTCCAGTGGACGCGGCCAATCTGCTGGCGGAAAAGATCACTTATCCGGACGAGGGGCTGATCACCCTCCAGTATGATGATCTCAGCTGGCAGGCGACACCGGCCGAACTGGGTTTGTTCTTCAGTCCCAACTTCAACGCTGAACAGGCCTTTGCGGCTGGCAGGACGGGCAATCTTGCCCGGCGCCTGGCTGCCCAGATCGAGATCCTGCGCCATGGTTGGGTGCTGACCCCCCAGTTTGTGATGGATGAAAAGACCGGACTGGAGTATCTGGAGAAAATCGCTGAAGAGGTCAACCAGCCGGTTGTGGAGGCATCCCTCAAGCTCGAGGGTCTGGACGTGCAGGTTCAGCCGGGGCAGATTGGCAGGGAAATGGATATTCCGGCATCCCTGGAAGTCGTGGCTCTGCAGCTGGAAAGTCTGCAGAGCGGCAGCATCCCCCTGATTGTTAAAGAAACCTATCCGGATATCCTGGACGTCAGCGCCCAGGCGGAATTTGCCCGGGAGATCCTCAGCCAGCCCCTGGTCCTGCGGATTCCCGAGGCTGCCGAAAATGACCCCGGACCCTGGACCCTCCAGCCCGACCGGCTGGTGGAAATGATGGTCATTGAGCGCATTTTCACGGAAGGTGGGGCGGAATACCGCATCGCGCTGGACTCGGAACAGCTGCGGGCCTATCTGCAGAACAGGGCGGCGCGGATCGACCGGGAACCGACCAACGCCCGGATGTATTTTGATGACGAGACCCGCGAGCTGGTGCTGATCGAGGCTGAGCAGGTTGGTCTGGAACTGGACGTGGATCAGTCAATCATTGAGATCCAGGCCCAACTTCAGGAAGGGGCCCACGATATCGCCCTGGTTGTTGAAAAGACCTACCCTGCTGTGACCTCGGAGGCCACCGCTGCTGACCTGGGCATCACCGAGCTGGTCGGACAGCAAACCACCTATTTTTACGGGTCTGACTCCTCGCGGATCAACAATATCGCCACCGCCGCAGCAAAATTCCACGGGGTCTTTGTCGCTCCCGGGGAGACCTTTTCGATGGCGGAGGTGCTGGGGGACGTCAGTCTGGACGAGGGCTACTCGGAAGCCTGGATCATCTACGGGGACCGCACTATCAAGGGGGTGGGTGGCGGTGTCTGCCAGGTGAGCACCACCCTGTTCCGGACGGTCTTCTTTGCCGGCCTGCCAGTCGTGGAGCGCCATCCCCATGCCTACCGGGTGCTTTATTATGAACAGCGGGCTAATGGGAGCAATAACCCCAGCCTGGCAGGATTGGACGCAACCGTTTATGTCCCCGTGGTGGACTTCAAGTTCACCAACGATACCGGCCACTGGCTCTTGATGGAAACCTATGTCTACGGAGACTACCGCCAGCTGACCTGGAAATTTTACGGCACATCGGACGGCAGGACTGTTGACTGGGATACCACGGGGCTGAAGAATAAAAAGGACCCTCCCGATCCGATCTATGAAGAGAACCCGGATCTTGCCAAGGGAGAGATCAAGCAGGTGGACTGGGCTGTGGAAGGGGCCACAGTGACAGTGACCCGCGATGTATATCGGGATGGACAACTCCTCTGGGAGGATATTTTCAAAACCAAATACCAGCCCTGGGCGGCTGTGTGTCAATACGGCCCGGGAACCAAGAACTATCCTCCGGAAAACCCCGACCCCGATAAACCCTGTAAGAAGAAGTAGGCTATAATTGAGACGGTAATGCCACCCGCCGAGGAGGAAGGAATGGTCAGTAAAGAGCTGCTTGAGATCTTACGATGCCCTGCCTGTGTCCAGACCAAGGAGGGCACCCTGGATTATTATAAAGAAACCTGGCTGGTTTGCCAGGAATGCGGCCGCAAATACCCCATCCGGCAGGACATCCCGGTGATGTTGATCGATGAGGGGGATAAGTGGATTGACACGGCGGTGGAGGACCTGCCGGTACCCCCGCCTGAGAAATAGACTGATCATCAAGGGACTGAGTGCTGTAAAAGGACTCAGTCCCTCTTTTTGTTTAACCCAGCACCGCCTTCAGCCAGCAGTCCGTTAGCACCTGGTGGCCGCGCGGTGTGGGGTGGACCCCATCCTCCAGCAGCTGGGGGGCGGGTGTGCCGGAGGCCGCTGCCTCAGTAAGGGCAGATTGGAAAGGCACAAAGACGGCCTCAAATTCCCGGGCAAGCTTCTCCACGGCAGACTGGCGGCTGGCGATGTCCCGCTGCCATTCCTCGGTGACTTCCCCGGTGAGCAGCACAAAAGGTTCGCAGAGAACCAGCCTGACATCGGGCAGTTCCCGCAGTGTGTTTTGCAGAAGCTGGCGGTAGATATTCAGGAAACCTTCCGGGCTGGAACCAATTCCCATCAAGAGATAATTCCAGGTGTCGTTGACTCCGATCAGGATACTGATCAGGTCAGGCAGCAGCCGCAGGGAATCCTGCTCCCAGCGCTGGGACAGATCCTGGATGCGGTCTCCGCTCACGCCCCGGTTGTAGATCTGGAGGTGATGGTCTGGATAGCGCTTCAAGAGCTGATCAGCGACCAGGTAAGGGTATCCAGAGCCGAGTCCGCTGGGCGAGTTAGGACCGACAGCGGCCCTGCTGCGCCCAGCATCGGTAATGGAATCACCCTGGAAGAGGAGCACGCTGTGGGGTTTGATATCGATATTGGTCATGTTGGTTTCCTGAACGAGGATGAAATACCTGGCTAGAGACTTTTTTGGGGAATGGTATGATTTCCCATGTTATTTCCCCGGGGCTTTTCCTCTCATTGAACGAGGGAATGGTTTGCAATCATCCGTTGTGAGGGTGCTTGAAAGCAGCCCTTACTTATCACTGATCCCACTCCCGCTGGCAGCGTCAGCCCTGTTTCCGGGCGAAAAAGATCAGCTCACCCGGGTAGGTTGAGCCCAGGGGGTTCTTATCATAATCAGCGAATATATCCAGCACCTCGAAGCCGCAGCGAGCCAGCAAATGTTCCGCTTCGTAGCGGAACAGGTAGCGCATCGGAAAGGCGTAGACAATGCGCTCCTTCCGCCCATTGGGATGCCGCAGGTAGTAGATCAGCTCCACGTCCAGAACCTGGTTAAAAAGATCCCGGGCAGCGACCTTGTCCCGGCGCCGCACCTTGATGCCATCAGGGGTTGTGAATTCGGGTCCAGAATCCATTTCCTGCCCCAGATCATCTGCCGAGAGATGTTTCAGCGAGGGATTGAAGATATCCAGGATGAAGGTTCCGTCTGGTTCAAGATGGCGGTGGATGTTTTCCAGGCAGCGAATCTGGTCTTCCGTGGTAATCAGGTGCTGGAAGGGGCGGAAAGGAGTGGTGACCAGGGCGAATTTCCTGCCAAGATCAAAATCGCGCATATCTCCCTGTATCAGATCCACCCGTTCCTGGACTTCCCTGGATTCTTTTTTCAGGGCATCCCGGCAAACATCCAGCATATATTCTGACAGGTCCAACCCTGTGATCGGGATCCCCGCCCGGGCGGTGGGCAGCAGCACCCGTCCGGTACCGCAGCCTACTTCCAGCACAGGGCCACCGGATTTAAGAGCGGCTTTCACAAACATTTTTACATCCGGCCGATCCCGATAGGGGCCGAACTGGTCATAGAGCTGGGCTACAAGGGGATTGGATTGGTAACCGCCAGTATCCTGTGACATAGGTTCTCCTTATTAGTGCACGCCCCAGATGGCCCAAACGGCGATCATGGTCAGGCCGATGGCGAAGCGCGCCACAAAGGAAAGCCCCCAGCCTGTCAGCAGGCCTTTGGTCACTCTCCAGGCTTCCCTGCTGTCGCGCAGTCGGGCATACTCCAGCAGGAACAGCAGGGTGGGCGCGGCCGCGATCCCACCAACAGGAGGGAAAGCAAAGGTTCCGACCAATCCGGCCAGCAGTGCCCCGCCGATGGAGATCCAGCTGGCTCCGGCCTGGCGGGCCTTACCTCCCATCAGGATGTTGTCCACCAGGGTTCCGGCAATCATCAGCAGCGTGATCACCACCAGGACCCAGATCTCCAGGGCCGCAAACCCGGTGATCAACCCGTGGATGAGGGCCGCAGCCCAGATGATCACCACACCGGGATAGATGGGCAGGACCATGCCGAAAAGGCCGACGGCCATGATCAGGTAAGTGAGTACATTGAGAGAGAGATTCAGCCAGTTAGGCATGTCTATTTCCGAGTATGTTTCATTCCGAATTTGTCTGGATAACCATATGGTAAGCAGGTAGCAGTAAACTGATTTGATCCTAGATGATTGATAACAATGTCTCTGGAACCCGGTCTGTTTACGGCTTACAGAACCACTGCTTACTGTGTAGCAGATCTAGCCTGTTCTCAGTCCTCCTGTCTCTTCACTCAGAACAGAAGCTGGGTGATCGCTCTATCTCGGCCCGATCACTTCGACCCCGCCCATCCAGGGGCGCAGCACTTCAGGAATTACCACAGAGCCATCCTCCTGCTGGTTATTCTCTAGGACGGCGATCAGCACCCGCGGCAGCCCCAGGGCGGATCCGTTGAGGGTGTGCACAAAGCGGGTGCCCTTGCCGCCTTCCGGGCGGTAGCGGATCGCTGCCCGGCGGGCCTGAAAATCCCGCACGTTGGATACCGAGGAAACCTCCAGCCACTCCTGGCAGCCGGCTGCCCAGACCTCAATGTCAGCTGTGTAGGAAGCCGCGAAGCCCAGATCGCCGGTGCATTGATTCATCACCCGGTAAGGCAGGCCCAGCAGCTGGCAGATTCTCTCGGCGTTCTCAAGCATGCGTTCGAACTGGCTTTCCGAGTCCTCCGGTTTGCAGAAGACATACATTTCCACTTTGTCAAACTGGTGGCCGCGTTTGATGCCGCGGACTTCCCGGCCGGCGCTGAACTTTTCGCGCCGGAAGCAGGGTGTGTAAGCGGTGTAGGAGATCGGGAGGTCGCCTTCCTCCAGAATCTCGTCTTTATGGAGGCTGGTCAAGGGTACCTCGGCTGTGGGCACCCACCAGAAATCCTCCTCATGGTCATGATAGAGGTTGTCGCCAAATTTTGGCAGCTGGCCGGAAGCGTAGACTACCTCTTCCTTAACCATAAAGGGAGTATAGCGCTCCTCGTAACCGTGTTTGGTGATAGTGTCCAGCATGAAGCTTATCAGAGCCCGCTGCAGCCGGGCGCCGGGGCCGTTTAGGACATAAAAGCGAGTTCCCGAAAGCTTTACACCCCGCTCAAAGTCCAGTATGCCCAGAGCTGGTCCTATATCCCAGTGCGGCCGGGGTTCGAAGTCAAATTCTGGTTTATCCCCCACCGTTTTGACAACCTGATTTTCGCTGTCGTCAGCGCCCACGGGAACTCGCTCATCGGGCAGATTGGGGAAGGTGCCCAGCAGCGCTCCCAGGGCAGGCTCCAGTTCTGCCAGCTCTTTTTCCAGCGCGTCCAGCTGATCGCCCAGGGCGCGCATTGCGGTAATTCTTTCCTGGCGCTGGTCAGGGTCCTTGCTTTGACCGATCTCCTTAGAGGCCTGGTTCTTCTCGGCCCGCAGGGATTCTACCTGCTGCAGCAGACCCCGGCGTAGCAGGTCCATTTCGATCACCTGATCAACCGCTTCTGTTCCCTGGTGGCGCCTGGCCAAGCCTTCCCGCACCAGATCGGGATGATCCCGGAATAATTGAATATCTAACATCACAGCGCTCCTGAACGTCGTTAATTAAAACATCCCCTCGCCAGCAGGACGAGGGGGTGTTCGTGGTGCCACCTGCTTTCACCGTTTCAGCGGTCTCATTGTAGGCGCGGTAACGGGCGGTCCGGCTCCCTTACGGCAGCGGGCTGCCCCTGCGGGAGCGATGTCCTCCCCTGAATGGAGTCGCAGGGAAGAATGCGGAGGGGATTTCTCCAGCGCTGGCCAATCCCCTCTCACCATCCGGGGACTCTCTGGATGGCCAGGATGGATACTGATCTCCGCGTCCATCTGTTATTTATGGTCTTCGCTCTCATTATACAGGAAGGTGAGGGATTGACAAGTGGAGCGGCATCGGCCCTGAAGTGGGCGTTTGGCCTCCTTCGGGGAATATGCTATACTTGTTGGGAGTTTGATTCCCGAATTTCCCTCCAGAACAGGGGGAGCGGAACCGCAGCTTGCTATAGACCATGAGATTTAACCTGAAGTTGTATTTTGAGACCATCAAGTATGCCTTTTTTAAATCCGAAGGCACACCCGCCAGACTGACCCCTAAAAGGTTTTTCATCAATCTGTTCATCTTTTTATTCTGGCCGGCCTGGCAGCTCGGTGTCCGGATCGCTTACTTGCTGGACAACCTCTTTTATCCTGAGTACCATGATCAGGCAGTCAAAGAGCCGGTTTTCATTGTGGGGAATTTCCGCTCCGGCACCACATTTCTGCACCGGATGCTGACCAAGGATGACCAATCAACCAGTTTTACCAGCTGGGAACTTTACCTGGCCCCCTCCGTGGTGGGCAGAAAGTTCTACTCCTGGTTGATGAAGATCAATTATGCCCTTGGAAATCCTGTCCGCTGGGTGATCGATATCTTCAACCATATTGTGGAGAAAGAGGCCTATATGCACAAGATTGGCCTGACGGAGCCGGAAGAGGACGGCCAGGTGCTGTTCCAGATCTGGTCCTCCTTTGACCTGCTGGCCTTTTTCCCTTTCCCGAAGCTGATCAGGAAATATATCTATTATGATGACCAGGTCCCGGATGACGTGAAAAGGCGCGATATGGCCTACTATTCCGAGATCGTCAAGAAACATATCTACGCCCACAACGGCAGACGCTACATCTCCAAGAACCCCAGCCATTCCCCCAAGGTGAAGACCCTCCACCAGCAGTTCCCGGACGCGAAATTCATCAACCTGGTCCGTAATCCTCTCCAGGTGATCCCTTCCTCGATCAGTCTGTTCTCCAAGCACTGCCGCACTTACGGCAACCCCGAATCGGAATATAATCTCCAGGAAGAGGTCATCGAACACAGCAAATACTGGTATTACTATCCCCACCAATATCTTAAAAACCTTCCCCCGGACCAGTATATCCGGATCCAGTACCGGGATCTGGTGGCGGACCCGAAAGGGACGGTGGAGCGGATCTACCAGCAGCTGAACCTGGATCTCAGCCCAGGCTTTGCCCGGATCCTGGAGGCAGAAGCGGAGAAGGCCAAATCCTTTAAAAGTGAGCACCACTATTCGCTGCGTAAAATGGGCGTAAGTAAAAAGAGAATCGAGCAGGAATTCAGATTTATCAGTGAGCAGCTGGAACCCTGAACCAAGGCATGTGGTTTGCCGTTTTCTCCCCGTGAAGGCAGATGATCGATCCCGGATCGGGAGGGAAGATCCCATTGATAATCAGCGTGAACAATTCCCGGGGCAATGGGGCTGCTATTACCAGAGCTTTCGCTGATGTGGTTGTGTTCCAGGCATATAACAGACAGCTGTTAAGACCCTTTTTTCTGGTTCCTGCGGCAATTTTCAAGACCTGCTCCCGGACAATTTCCCTCAGATTCCCCTCTTGACCCCTTGAGGTTGGGAGATAGTCGCAAGCCAGGAATATATAACCGGTGAGATACTAAGAGGAGCAATCCAGATGATCAAGACCCCGGACTGGGTGAAGGACGCGGTGTTCTACCAGATATTTCCAGATCGTTTCGCGCGGGTTCCCCAACCTGGGGACGAATATCTGAATCTGGAAAGCTGGGATTCTCCACCCACAATCTACGGCTTCAAGGGCGGCAACCTGGCTGGCGTGCTTGATAAACTGGATTATCTGGCGGATCTGGGGATCACGGCGATCTATTTCAACCCGATCTTTTCCTCCCCGGCCAATCACCGCTACCATACCTACGATTACTACAACGTGGACCCTTTGCTGGGGGGCAATGAGGTCTTCCGAACACTGCTTGCTGAAGCTCATAAACGCGGCATCCGCATTGTGCTGGATGGTGTCTTCAATCACGCCAGCAGGGGTTTCTGGCAGTTCAACCACACCCTGGAAAACAAAGCGGCCTCTCCCTATGTGGATTGGTTCCATTTTGATGAGGACCGGCTTTCGGGAAAAAAGCCCTGGAACGCTTACGGCGAAGTTTCCCCGGAGGAAGATTCCCTCACGGCCTGTGGATACCAAGCCTGGTGGAACCTGCCGGCGCTGCCGAAATTCAACTTCAACTTTCCCGCGGTCCGCGCTTTCATCTTAGATGTGGCTGAATACTGGATCGATTTTGGAGTCGACGGCTGGCGGCTGGATGTTCCGGAAGAGATCGATGACCCTGAATTCTGGCGGGAGTTCAGAACCCGAGTGAAAGCCATTAACCCACAAGCTTATATCGTGGGCGAGATCTGGCACGAGGCCAGGAGCTGGTTGCAGGGGGACCAGTTTGATGCCGTGATGAACTACCCGATCACGCTGGCTTCGCTGGGGTTCTTCGGTAAATCCGGTATAAATTTCGATCAGGACAGCCCGGTAGGGGATTACCATCATCCGATCGAACCGCTCACAGGCGAGGAATTCTCTGCCAGGCTCGACCAGATCCTGGGCTGGTATGACCCGGAGATCAACCAGGCGCAGTTGAACCTGCTGGAAAGCCATGACACTCCCCGTTTGATCTCTTACGTCGGGGGTGACAGGAATACCCAGAAGCTGGCTGCCCTGTTGATGTTCACCATTCCGGGAGTGCCCACGATCTACTACGGCTCTGAGATCGGCTTAGATGGACGGAAGGATCCCGATTGCCGGAAATCCTTCCCCTGGGATGAGCACTTATGGGACCGGGAGCTGCTGAACTACTTTAAATCCCTGATAAAGACCCGCAAACAGCACCCTGCCCTGCGAACCGGGAGCTTCCAAGCCATCCACGCTGATCTAGAAAGCTATGCTTTCGAGCGCGTCTTGGACGGGGAAAGGCTGATCGCTGCCTTCAACGCCGGAGAGCAGGACCATGTGATCTCCCTGCCGGCCGAATCCGGGCAGATTGTGTTTGGAGAGGCTGCTGTCTCTTCCACCCAGCAGGGGCTTGAGCTCCGGATCGGACCCCGCCGGGGAGCTGTCGTCAAGGTGGAATGATATGAAAAGACTCAAAGTGCTGTCTGGATTGCTGCTCGAGCTGTTCTTGTTCTCCCCCTGCGGGTCCCCACAATCAGAACTCACTCAAGTTGTCGGGGGGGGTAACCTTGCTTCACCGTGGAGTTGAGCTAAACCGAACTCAGGAGATAATCTATGCCAGAACCTGTTTTCCGTGAAAATGTCACTATCATCACAGGCGCCTCCAGCGGCATTGGGCGAGAGCTGGCTTACCAGCTGGCCGATCAGGGTGCCTGGCTTGTACTGGCAGCCCGCAATCTTGAAGCCCTTGAATCGGCTGCTGAAATCTGCCGCCAGCGCGGCGGGCGGGCGATCCCGGTCAAAATAGATGTCTCTGACCAGGGGCAATGCCAGAGGCTGATCCAGCGCACGGTGGATGAATTTGGCCGGGTTGACACCCTGGTCAACAATGCCGGGATCACGATGTGGGCTCTGTTCGAGAATCTCCCCAATGTGGACCTGATCGAAAAGATCATGCGGGTGAATTATTTTGGAAGTGTTTACTGTACGCATTACGCGCTACCTTATCTCAAACAGGCCCGGGGCCGGATCGTTGCTGTGGCCAGCCTGACCGCCCTTAGCGGCGTGCCCACCCGGACAGGATACGCGGCCAGCAAACACGCTGTGAAGGGGTTCTTCGACTCTTTGAGGATCGAACTGGCCGGCAGCGGTGTCAGCGTCACGATCTCCTACCCTGATTTTGTCGCCACGGGGATGCGCCAGCGCGCTTATGGCGCAGATGGCCTGCCGCTGGGAGAATCCCCGCTCGAGGAGAGTAAGGTGATGACCACGGAAACGAGTGTGCGTTCCCTGGTCAGAGCGATGGAGAGGCGCAAGCGGGAAGATAAGCAAAATCTGCGGGGGAAAATCGGGCCCTGGATAAAAATGATCGCGCCGGGTTTGATCGATAAGATTGCCCGGAATGCTGTTCGGCTGGATGAGGGGTAATATCCTTTTCTGACAGCGCGTCAATAGCCCGAATGAAGATCATAATTTCGCCTGGGTAATTATCGGTATAATGAATATCCAGTATTTAAAGGCAACTCAGTTGGAGGTCCAGGAAAATGAGTGATAAGTACAGGGATCTAACCCCTGAAGAGCAATATGTGATCCTGGGAAAGGGAACGGAAAGACCTTTTACAGGAGAATATGACGCCTTTTTCGAAAAGGGCAGCTACCACTGCCGGCAGTGCGGAGCACTGCTTTACCGCTCAGGTGATAAATTCAGATCCGGCTGCGGCTGGCCCAGCTTTGACGATGAGGTGGAGGGCGCGGTCACCCGGGTGCCGGACGCTGATGGACGGCGGACGGAGATTCTCTGCGCTAACTGCGGCGGGCATCTGGGCCATGTTTTCATCGGGGAGGAACTGACGCCCAAGAACACCCGCCACTGCGTGAATTCGATCTCCCTGGTCTTCAAACCGGAGAGTGAGTGATGGAAGCTAAAAAAGCCTATTTCGCCGGGGGCTGTTTCTGGGGAGTGGAGCATCTTTTCCAGGGAAAACCAGGGGTGGTGGAGGCGGTGTCTGGTTATATGGGGGGAAAGATGGAGAATCCCACCTATGAGCAGGTTTGTTCAAAAACTACCGGACACCTGGAGACTGTCGAGGTCACTTACGATCCCGAACAGATCAGCTACGAAGAGCTGGCCAGATATTTCTTCGAGATCCATGACCCCACCCAGGCGGATGGCCAGGGGCCGGACATCGGTCCCCAGTACCTGTCGGCCGTGTTCTACTCCACTGCAGAAGAGCGGGAAATTGCCGAGAAGCTGATCGAGATCCTGAAAGGGAAAGGCTACCCGGTCATTACCAAATTGGTCCCCGCGGATAAATTCTGGGAGGCGGAAGATTACCACCAGGATTACTACATCAGGAAGAATCAGCAGCCCTACTGCCACCGCTACCAGAGCAGGTTCTAGAGGAGCCGGCCGCCAGCGGGCGATTCCCGGGAGGCATGGATGGAGAATTCAGAGGACAGGATCATCCGCGATACGGTCAAAGAGCGCTACGGGGAAATTGCCCGCCAGGGCTCGAAAGACTCTTGCTGCGGGAGCACATCCGGCCCCCAGGATCTGATCGAGATACAGACCCAATCGGCATTAATGGGGTATTCAGAGGAGGAGCTCGGCAGCCTTCCGGAAGGAGCGGTGATGGGTCTGGGCTGCGGGAACCCTCAGGCAATTGCCGCCCTCCAGCCAGGGGAAGTGGTCCTCGATCTGGGCAGCGGGGCCGGTATTGATTGTTTCCTGGCCGCCAAACAGGTCGGTGACGCCGGGAAGGTGATCGGGATCGATATGACCGCGGACATGATCGCGAAAGCGGAGAAGAACGCCAGACAGGGGGGATATGGGAACGTTGAGTTTCGGTTGGGATTGATCGAAGAAATGCCCGTGGAGGACAACAGCGTTGATGTGATCATTTCCAACTGTGTCATCAACCTCTCCCCTGACAAGCCTGTGGTGTTTCAAGAGGCCTACCGGGTATTAAAGCCGGGAGGGCGGCTGGCGATATCTGACATGGTAGCCTCAGCTGATCTGCCTCCTGAGATCAGTGAAGATCTCTCCCTGTATTCTTCCTGCGTGGCCGGCGCGCTCCCCCTTTATGATCTGCGGGATATTCTGGAGACGGCAGGGTTCAAGGAGATTCAGATCAAACCCAAAGACGAGAGCAGGGAGTTCATCAAGAATTGGGCCCCGGACATCCCGGTAGAAGATTATGTTGTCTCAGCAACGCTAGAAGCCGTAAAATAATATAGGCCGCATTTTCCAGGACTGAAAACCCACCCCGCCTGCTGGCGACCCGAAGGCGGGTTTTTCTTTTGGTCTCCCCTAATAAAAAGATAAAAGGCGGTTATGATAAAGGCAGGAGCAGGAGGTCATCCATGAAAACGATCAATCTGGAAGATTGGCCCCGGCGGGACCACTACTTGTTTTTCAAGGAATTCGAATACCCTTATTTCAGCCTTTGCGCTGATATGGACATCACCCGCTTTCTAGCGTCTATCAAAGGAAAGGGAATCTCCTTTACAGGCTCAATCATGTATCTGATCGCCCGGGTGGCTAACAGCATCCCGGAATTCCGCCAGCGTGTCCGGGAAAGAGACCCAATCGAGCACGAAGTAGTCCACCCGTCGGCAACCATCCTTTCCAAGGAAAATTATTTCACTTTCTGCACAGTGGAATATCACCTTGATTTCGAACGCTTTATCAGTGATGCGGAAAAAGCGATCACGGGGGCTAAAAACCAGCTTTCGCTGGAGGAAAAATACCCCGATGACAGAGTGCTTTTCATGTCTCCGATGCCCTGGGTATCCTTTACAAGTTTCATGCATCCCCTGAAATTATGTCCGGGAGATTCTGTTCCCCGTTTTGCCTGGGGAAAATACCGGGAAGAAAACCAGAAAACGGTAATGCCGCTTGCGGTTCAGGGACATCATGCGGTGATGGATGGCCTGCACCTCGGGCTGTTCTATAAGGAATTTCAGGCCCTGCTCAATGGACCGGAGCTGATTGACGGTCTGTAAACTAGAGGGTCGCGGTGTATAATGACGTCATAGATATAAAAGGAGTTGAAGATGTATGAGAAGAGTATTGAACTGCTGAACAAGGCAGTCGCTGACGAGATCTACGCCGTTCATCAATACATGTACTTCCACTTCCACTGTGAGGACCAGGGCTACGGGCTGCTGGCCGGGCTGTTCCTGCGAACGGCCATAGAGGAAATGGGGCACGTAGAGCGCTGCGCAGAGAGAATTATCTTCCTGGGTGGCGATGTGGAAATGGTGGCGTCAGCAGAGGTTAAGAAAGAGCAGGATGTCAAGAAGATGCTTGGGCAGGCCCGCCAGATGGAGGAGAACAGCGTCAAGGATTACAATGTCTGGGCTAATGAGTGCTCCGCGGACAACGATGCCGGCTCCCGCAAGGTGTTTGAAGGCCTGGTGGCTGACGAAGAGCGCCATTACTCCCAGTATGATGATGAGGTCCTCAAGATCGAAAAATTCGGGGAGCGCTATCTGGCACTCCAGTCCATGGAGGGCAGCTGGGGTGCCGCTCCTGACAGCGGAGAGTAAATCACCAGGGACGCCGGCTCCGGCGTCCCTTTTTTTATTTAATTGGCAGCACTAGGAGCCGAGTAATTTGACATCCCGGCTGTTTTTTTCTACAATAAAAATCAGACAGATCCTTTGTTTGCTTTACGGGGGTTTTGATGGCCGCGAACACAAGCGAACCCAACCATTTTTGTATGATCGTATTTCTGCTGCTAGCAGGAATGGCCTTCCTGCCAGGATGCGGACCTTCTTCAGATGGGAGTAAGGGGCCAGCCAGCCTATATCCCCCAGAACCTGGACCGGCCGCTGTGATCGTGAAAGATGCCCGCTCTGACGGTGATCATGGAAACTGGAGGAGCCAGTACCTTAACGGGGGAGTCTGGGCGGATGCCTGGTTCGCAAATCAGTATGAACGGCCCTTCTCAGCTCTTGATATGGCTTACCAGCCGCAGCTGGACATTCTGGAGGCCCGGGTACGCCCCGGGGAGGATTGGACGGTTTTTGAAGTTCAAGTCGTTAGCTCGGCGAAGGGAGAAAAAGTATATATCTCTCTGGAGCTGGACACCGACCTGGACAATCGGCCGGACCTACTGATCCTGACCCGGGTCCTGGAAGAAATAACCTGGAATGATGGCATGATCACAATCCTGGTCGATCCCAACCGGGATGCTGGAGGCGATCGACCCCGGTTGGCAGAACCCTATAATGAGGCCTGGAACGGTTTTGAGGACAGCTACGATGCCCGACCGGGTGAAGGATCCAAAGCTTTTGTCAGGCGGTCGCCGGAATCGGATTCGACCTACCAGATCGCGCTGGCGAATGAACTCCTGGGGGGAGGGCGGTTTGTCTGGCGGGTCTGGCTGGAAGGAGGGATCTTTCATCCCGGCTGGGTGGAATATAATGACCACTTCACTCTGGAAGAAGCGGGCTCACCGTATCTTTTCAGCCCGAATTATCCCCTCAAAGCCCTGGCTTCTCTGGACAACACCTGTTTGCATTTCTATGGCGGAGATTTAGCTCAACCCCAGGCGGGCTACTGCGGGACGATCATAGGGCTTTCTGGAGAGGAGCTGCTGCCGCCTGACGATCAGTATACCGATCCAGCTGGTGAGGAACCGATAGCGATCACATTTCCCGGCGGCAGTGACACTCCGGAGCCGGGCTCATTGGTCTTTGACCCCGGGTATTTTTTCCAGCCCACGCCAACACCTAGGCCCCACCTGGACGAATTCCCGACCATGGAGTTCGTGGTTCCCAGTGGTCCTCAGGACGGGACGGTTGTCGTTGTCTTGACAACGCCATTAGCGATGGAAGTGGTGACCACGACGCCATTAATGGTAGGAGTGGTGACTACGACGCCATTAGTGATGGAAATGGTGACTCTAACGCCAACGGATATGTTCGATCCCTATCAGGGTGCGTCTCCCACGCCAACTCCCCGACCGATCTTTGTTTTTGACACCCCTACCCCCACCCCTTGAGGGTGGGCCCTTTATCTATTTCCAAAATCCTGCGGTTCCAGCGACATCAGGTATAGATATACCGCCCGCAGCTCCAGATCGGACATATAGCGGTAGGAGGTCCAGGGCATGTAGTCCGGGTGGAGAGCCCGGCCGTGTTTCTCCCCATCCCGGATGATGTCGATGAAGCCTTCTTCCCCCCAGCCGGGAAGACGGCTCCCCGGCCCTGGAGTCAGGTTGCCAGCCGCCGGCCATTCGGGAGGAAAGCCGGGGATCTCACCCCCCGACATGCCCAAACCATGGCATACAGGACAGGAGAGGGACAGGTACTGCCCGTAAGCGGCTGTCAATCCGGGTTCTGGCGGGATGGGGGGAGGATCGTCGTGGGGGATAAGCTCGGCTGGCAGAAAGGTGATCTCCCTCACCAGGTTCATGGCTATGAATCCGGCCGGGGAGAGCTGGCTGGACCCCGGCTGATTATCCACTGGCTCCTGACTGCGGATGTAGGCCAGCACCGCTCCCAGATCAGCGTCGGATAGGTAATAGAATTCAGCGGAGGGCATGAACAGCAGCGGCTTGCCCCGGGGATCCAGGCCATGGCGGATGGCCCGGATCAGGTCCAGGTCGCTGCGCTCATCCCCGATCCCCCCTTCACCGCTGGTCAGATTGGGGGTAATCACCAGGCCGACAGCGGGATTATCCAGATAGACCAGGCCCCCCAGATCTTCCCCGTGGCAGGCCTCACAGCCCCGGTAGCGGAAGATGCGCTGGCCTTCCAGCAGGCTGGAGGGGTCCTTGGGAATGGAGACCAGCCTCGACTGGACTGAGTATGTCCGGTTCAAGCGGTACCAGCCCAGGCCGTAAAGCACCAGTCCCGGAAGCAGGATCAGGCTCAACAGCCCGCCGGTGACTATTGCCAGCCATTTACGCGAGGGCTTCATCATCCCTCTCCTTCCTGATGCAGCAACAGATTCCCTTCAGGTGTCAGCTCTACTTTCATCCGGGGCAGATCCGCGGAGGCCGGGCCTCCGGTGACCTTTCCCTCGGCTGAGAAGCTCGAGCCGTGGCAGGGACAGGAAAAACCTGTCCCGTTTTCTTCCAGGACGCAGCCCAGATGAGTGCAGACCAGGCTGTAGGCTCGATATCCCTCCCCTGTCCAGTAGATGACAGCCGGGATGTCCAGCCTGATGAGCTTTCCGTCGGGGGGGAATTCCCCGGCGGGTCCCAGATCATAGGTCCTTGTCTGGCTGGACCCTGGCGAATGGCTGAAGTAGCGGATCAGGCCAGCCAGCCCCAGCCCACCTGCCAGACCCAGGGAGACGCGGGTGAGCAGGCGTAGGAATGTCTGGCGGGAGAATTTGCGATTATGAATATCCATCATGATAACCATCCCAGCAGGGTCAGCAGGAAAATCAGGGCGATTATTACCAGACCTATCAGCTGGCCAAGACGGTTTCCTTCTGGCAGCCAGATCCCCCACTCTTCCGGCGCCGCGTTGGGGAGGGCGAAGGGCAGCAGCCCCAGCAGGATCACCGCCAGCAGAGGGAGTCCAACACCCCACAGGAAAGGATCCCCGATCTTTAAGGTTTCCTGGATCCACAGGAAGAACCAGGGAGCACCGCTGTCCCCGGTCGGGTTGGCGCCGCTGATAAGGGGTTTGGCGAGGGGAGCGGGTGCCAGGGCGGACAGCAGCAGGAGGGCGCCGCTGGCGAGCAGCAGGGCCAGGACTTCCTGGCGGATCAAGGCGGAGCGGGGAATTCGCTCCCGGGATTCCCGGTGGGCAGGGGGCGGTGCGCTGATTCCCCCGTCCCGCCGGACCCTGAAGATATGCCAGATCGCCACTGCGGAAAAGATCACTGTCAAACCGTAGATATGCCAGCTGTAAAAACGGATCAGCGAGGCTGCCCCGGGTCTGGCCCCACCAATCACGAAGCGGTAGAGTGAATCCCCCACCAGGGGGATGGTTTTCAGCAGGTTGGTGCCCACCACCAGGGCCCAGCGGATGCCTTCGTCCCAGCGCAGCAGGTAACCCGTGAAATCAAGCAGCAGAGCCAACACCAGCAGGCTTAACCCCAGCAGGTAGTTGAAGCGCCGGGGCGGGGCGTAAGCTCCGGTGAGGATCACCCGCACCAGGTGGACCATCAGGGTGACCACCAGCAGCTGGGCGGACCAGAAATGGATGCTGCGAACCAAATCCCCATTAGGAACAAGAGTGTTGATGGTCTGGATGGTGGCAGCGGCGTCTGGAGGGGAGGGCTGGTAATAGTAGCTTACCAATACTCCGGTGATCAGCAGGACCAGGCTGAAAAAGACCGCCAGGCCACCAGCGGCGAGGGTGTAGCTGAAGCGGGCCTGGTCAGCCGGGATGGTAGCAGGATGGAGGTGAAGATAAAAATTTCCCCTGTGGGGAGAGGATGCTCCTGAGAGGGAAAGGCGCCGGTATCCCGCGGCTCCCGCAAATAGCAGCAGGCTGGTGACCAGGGCCCAGGGCAGGGGTTTTTCCGGCAGGCTGGTCTTCTGGTGAACAGGGATGGCGGCGCTGTTGGTCGTTCCCAGCACGAACCCGGGGTTGCCGGCGTGGTTGAGATCCAGCAGATAGGCAGTCAGCTCCCAGGCCTGATCCTCAGACAGTGACCCGGTGGGGAAGAGCGGCATTTTTTCGTAAATATAAGTCCCCAGTTCAAGTGCTGTGGAGAACCGGGGCAGGGCCCCTGGCCCGGCCAGAGCGGGCGCGCCGGCCGTGGGAATGACGAAACCCTTCGGCGGGGCGTCTTCCCCGTGGCAGCCGGCCTGCCAGCAGTCCCGGTAGGCCGGCGCGAACGCTGACCGCCAGTCGGCGGTCAGGCCCTGCCCCTGGTCCCCGTGGCAGTCCTGGCACATCCCCCAATAGGCCTGGGCCCCGCTGTCTCCCTGGGAAGGCGGGTAGACAGTTGGGGGCGGGCCGGGGCGCTGGTAATGTGGTGCTGCTTGTAGGGGGGGATTTTCAGGGGAAGAGGCAGCTGCGGGTCCGGCGTAAAGCAGGACGCCTGCCAGGAACAGCACCCCCAAAATGAGTATAATTATCCGTAACCATGCGGGCATGGTGGACCTTTTCTGAATGGCTTTCTGTGGATTATACAACAGCTTGCTGGCAATCATTCTGGGAGGCACTGAATGGAAGGAGGGCTGTAAATGACCATCTACCTATTGACGGGAGGCATTCTCCTATCAGGGATCCTGGCTGTCTGGTTTTCCTACCGCCAGCCCCACCCCGGCTTTTACATCTTGAAACCGCTGACCACCATCCTGATCCTCCTGATTCCCATCCTTGGACGGGGTGAGATTTCCCTCTACGGAAAATTCATCCTGGCCGGGCTGGGATTTTCCCTGCTGGGGGATATATTCCTGATGCTGCCGGGCGATCGCTTCCTGGCGGGCCTGGGCGCGTTCCTTATCGCCCACCTGGTGTATATCATCGCCTTCACGGCTGGGCAGAGGGAGTTTTTCTGGATCCCTGCCCTGCCGATCCTGGGGTTGGCCGGCGGAACGGTTTTGCTGCTTTATCGGTATTTGGGGAAGATGAGAATACCGGTCTACCTTTATGTAGCTGTGATATCCGGCATGGCCTGGATGGCCTGGTCGCGCTGGATGGGAGAACCCAGGCTGGAAAGCCTGCTGGCGGCCTGGGGGGGTGTGCTGTTCATGATATCGGATCTGATCCTGGCCCTGGATCGCTTTAAAGGCAAGTTCAAATCAGCCCGGACTTTGAATCTGCTGACCTATTACGCGGCCCAGTGGCTGATCGCCATCTCGGTCCTGGGTTTTAACTGAAGAGTGCCTTGGTGATTGGAGCTGAAGGGCACTGGGAATCTAGTCGTGATCTACTGGAGTGAGGTTCTCCGCGCCAGGCAGCTGGCCGGTCAATTTTCCGGGCTCGTGGATCAGGAGGGGGAAATGTTCAGTGCAGATCCAGTAATCTTCGCCTCGATAGCGAATCCTGGCCAGGGGAACCTGGCTGTCATTGCGTCCGCAGTGCAGACATTGCGGGGAGGGGGTTTTGGTCATGGTTTCCTGGTCTGGGGGGATGGATAGAACGGTCGGGGTTCCTCATTTGGAAAGAGCTTTCAGGGCCTCCAGCAGGACCTCGTATTCCTCACGGCAGTCCTGGCAGCGGTCCAGATGCTCCTGAACCAGAGGCATGGCTTCGGAAGCCTTCTTACCGCTGATTTTCATCTCGATGAACCGGTCCAGTTCATCGTGGCATTGATCACAGGTCAATTCCTGGTCACGGGTAGATTTGACCGAATTGATCATTTTTCTGACAGTTGCAGTTGACAATTTCATGATTTTATCCTGTTTGTTTAGACGTGCCCTGGAGCCAGATCCTTACCCGTTTTCGAATACGGCCAGCACTTCATCTGTGCTGAAGCCTCTTTCAATCAGTCTGTTGCGCATTTGTTTGCGGGCATCGTGCAGCAGTTTGTAAAGAGCATTGCGGTTGGTGTCCATCCGCCGGGCGACTTCCTCCAGGGGCATCCCGCCGTGCATGATGGCCAGCAGGGCTGTGCGCTGACGTTCGGAGAGATCTTCCCGCATGATGTCCTCGATCATTTTCAGGAGGGATGCCTGAGTCGCCCGTTTTTCAGGATCCGGGCTGGGGTCTGACAGCGCCAGAGGGGTGAAGTCGCCGCTGTCCTCCGGTAACAAATCCTCTATGGAAATGTCTTTCCAGCGCTTGCGGCGCATTTCAGTAAAAGCGACCCGGACAGCCACTTTTTGGGCCCAGGTTGTGAAGTGGCTTTCTCCGCGGAATGAATCCAGCTTGTCCAGGATGCGCAGGATGGCATCCTGGACAAAATCCTCAACCTGGGCTTCAAGGTCATTGTTGATCCAGCTGGAGAGCGCGTAAAGCAAACCCTTCTTGAGGGTTCTTCTGAGGTCTTCAATGGCTTGCGCTTGATCTTGACCGCGCAGATCATCCAGCCATTCCTGATTTGTTCGCTTGTCCATGCCTGCCTTCCTCGAGATTGAAGGTATTATAGCATGGAGCCAGGGTGGATGCTGGCTTCCCCCCAGGGTTCCCCTCCCTGGTCAGGGTTCTAGCCTGGTCTTGTTCAGTCCCCAATCATAGGGGTGGAAGACCAGTCGAACTCCTTGAAGCTGTTCCCTGGGAAGCCCTAGGTGCTCAGCCAAAAACTGCAGGACCCCTAGCCTGCCGCCGAAATCTCCCGCGTACCAGTTGAATATCTTTGAAACCGAAAGCACTTTGTGATCCTGATCCACAACAGTGTCGCCCTTGACAAAACTGCTAGCTGCCAGGTTCAGCTGCTGATTGATGTTCCCGGGAGTGTATACTCCGATCGGTGGACAGGAATTGCTGGCGCAGTTCAGCGCGAAATGGATCCGGGGGTCAAGTGGTCTGATGACTGCTTCCTGACGGGGGTCCCCGGTTGAAAAATGCGGACTGGGAAAATAAGGGAAACCCAGATTGGCCCTGAGTACACCGTGTTCGATATCGGTCAGGCTGAACCTTTGGCCGTTGACCAGGTATGCGGCTCTCTGGAAGAAACCGACCACTCCCAAACGGGTCTCCGTAACGCTGTTTCGCACCCCCTGCTGGATAACAGCATCAATGACCAGCGCATTGTATAGATTGATCCAGAATGCCAGCTGTTCTGCAAGAGATGGCAGTTCCCGGTAGTCAAAGCTGTTCAGCAGCAGGGTAAGGGACCGGTAGTGCTGATATTCCATACTGCCGGCCAGCTTGGAATAATTCACTGACCTGCCGTCTCTGGAGATTGCCTTCCCTTTCAGCTGGTTGAGGGCCCTTTTTAGATCTTCACCGATTGAACCTGGACCTTGAATCCCGGTTGGCCGGGATTCAAGGTGATTCAAGGCAGGGGAAGTTCTGCGGTAAAAAACCCGCTTAAGGATCCTGTCGCGGCCCTTGATATACAGATCGGATATTCTAATCATGGCCTATTGGGTCAGGCTTCCCTCAGGCACAAAGGCTGCCCAGGCGAACCAGAAAGTATCGTGGTGGGGCAGCGGGGTAAGCTCACCGCCAGCCAGAGGGCCATCCAGGGCCCGGCCCAGGATATCCCAGGTGGACCCGGTTTCCTGGTCCCTGAAGGTGCCGTCACCAATAGCGCTGAAGTGCAGCTCCTGATCAGCGTAGGTCCGTAAGAACACGGTGGTTGTACCGATGTCCCTGCCGTTGGCGATTGAGCTGCTGTCCAGAGCTGAGGCGGTTCCCGGCTTCCAGAAGATCACGATAGGAGTATCCCCGATGGTCTCATTGAGGACCTGGCTTTCCTCGATCAGCTCCCGCAGATAGGCTCCTCCCTGGCCATTCTCGAGGGTGATGCCCACTACCCTGGCCATGGGGGGAAGCTCCCCGTCCAGATTTCCTGAAAAGGCAAAGGGCAAGTTGTTGACATTGTCGTATCCCGCGTAGGGATTCCTGCCGTAGCTGCGCCTGAAGCCGGTTTCAATGGATAGAACCTGGCCGTCAGGATACTCGTTTTTGAAATCAGCCCAGGAGATGATTGCGGTTGGAAGGGGTTCCAGGCGGGTGCCAGTCAGATCGCCGACAATGGCTTCTCCGGTGAACTGCTGCCACCAGGATTCGGTCTGACGGTCCCACATCACCAGGTCGCTGTAGCGCAGGTTGCCGCTGGTGCCGAAGGTAAGGGTTTCCCCGGCGATGGAGGGTCTGCGGAACACCAGGGCGGTGTTGCACAGCGGGCAGAAGGTGACCGCTACAGGATCGCCCCCGATCGTGTCATTGACTATTTCATGCCAGGTCATGATCTGCAGGGGATAGGCCCGGGCTTCACCATTGTGAATGAGGGCGATCACCGGTTCCAGATCCTCTATCCAGCTGTCCGCCGAGGCGATGCTTTCGTAGCGGGGGTTATCGATGGGTGGGATCCCGTCCCGGGGAGGGCCGCCCGAAAAGATCTCATCATAAGGGATGCTGTGCTTGCAGAAATTGGTTTCCCAGCCTTCAGTGCGAAAAGCCGGGGTTGTTCTGCCAAAAGGATCCTCGCAGATAGCTTCCTCCTCTGTAGTTGCCGCGAGGGGAAGCGGAGTGTCGGGGTCCCGGGGCTGCTGGGTGGTCTCCGAATCCGGCTGGCTGACAGTATTTGTACCTGCGGCGCAGGCAGACAGCAGCAGCGCCAGCGTGGGAAGAATTACCCAAAGGAATTTTATTTGTCTCATCAGAAACTCCTCTCTGGTAGGCTGGATGGGTTTCCCCGCAGGAGAGCCGGGTTACATCTTGATGGGCCAAAGGAGATAAAGCTTACTTGAAGTGGATAATTTTAGAGTAAAGATCCCATCTGGCAGCCACTTCCCGGGTAAGAGATTGACAGGCTGGCTTATCGGAAAGGCGGTAATACTTTGCGATCATGGGAGGATCAATGGCAGTAATTCCTGAAATCACCGTCTACGGGGCCTACTGGTGCCCGGACTGCAGCCGCAGCAAACAATTTTTAGGTGAACATCAGATTCCTTACAACTGGGTAGATATCGAGGCCGATCCAGAGGGAGAGGGTTATGTGGTTTCTAAAAATGGGGGCAAGAGAATTATCCCGACAATTGAGTTCCCGGATGGGTCCATCCTGGTGGAACCCAGCAACGCTGAACTGGCCCAAAAACTGGGGTTGAAAACAGTTGCTGAAAAAAGCCATTATGATCTGATCGTGCTGGGTGGAGGGCCGGCGGGGCTGACCGCGGCGCTGTATACAGCCAGGGAAGGGGTAGACACCCTGGTAATTGAGCGGGCCGCACTGGGCGGCCAGGCGGCCACGACCCAGTGGCTGGATAATGTCCCTGGATTTTCAGAGGGCATTTCCGGGGCCGACTTTTCCGGCCAGCTTCAGAAGCAGATTGAGCGCTTTGGGGCCGAACTGCTCCAGGCGCAGGATGTGGTCGGGATTCACAGCCACAGCAATTATCACTGCGTGACCACAGCCGACGGCAGCGAATACAGCGCCCGGGCCCTGTTGATCGCCACCGGCAGCCGCTACCGTTTGTTGAATGTGCCTGGCGAAGATGATTTCCTGGGGGCGGGGATCCATTTTTGCGCCACCTGTGACGGTGTGTTCTACAAGGGGCAGGCGGTCGCTGTGGTTGGCGGTGGCAACAGCGCCACTGAGGAAAGCCTTTTCCTGACTCGATTCGTTGATCAGGTGACCCTGTTAGTGCGTGAACCTGAGCTGATAGCCAGCCAGATCCTCCAGGATAAGGTCCTCTCCCATCCTCAGATAGAGGTCCTCTTCAACACGGAAATAGAGAGATTTAACGGCCCGGGAGGGAAGTTGGAGTCAGTCCTCATCAAGAACAATCAAACTGGCGCGGTCAAGGAGATCACTCCGGCCGGAGTGTTCATTTTTATCGGCCAGATGCCCAACACTTCCTTCCTGGCCGATTCTGGCGTCCTGCTGGACCGTTGGAAATTCATCGTCACCGGACACGACCTGGTGCATGACCGGGATGACCTGCCCGGGTTTGAAACACGAGAGCCAGCTGTCCTGGAAACCAGCGTCCCGGGGATTTTTAGCGCCGGCGATGTGCGGGCAGGCAGCACAAAACAGGTGGCTTCCGCGGCAGGAGAAGGAGCTACCGCCGCGCTGCTGATCCGGGAATACCTGAAGAGCGTTTAGGGTATAATTTTATCCCCGGATATTTTCTGGCACGAATAATACACTGGAAGATCACCGGTCGGTGGCACAGATATTGCCCTGTATTGGTTGTTATGCTAAACGAAAAAGTCCTCAACTGGATTGAAGGTTATATACTCACCCGGGTGCTGATCTTTGGCGATTTTATCGGCACGGTCAAGCGGGAGCAGCTGCTGTTTGACTTCGACACCACGAGCGAGTACTTCCGTAAATTCGAAGGGCAGAGGATCCAGGCGCTCTCTCTGCCAGTGAAAAGTAGGAGGCTGAGCACCTTGCTGGGGGAAATTGAGGCCTGCTTTCAGCGAGGCTGGCCGCTGTTGGATGCCGGCGAATGGACGCAGGCTGATTTTGAAGAGGTCTTTGCGTTGAGCCAGGAAATCAGCGCCGAGATCCAGCTCTTGAGGGAGGAATATCAAGCTGCAGTCCAAAAGACAGATCACCAACTCGAATTGTCTGACAGCCAGGGTTCTCTCTGAGAAACCCACCCCAGGCCCTCCTTTATGTTACTATTCATTCTTAGAGGAGAGCTGATGGTCCAACCAGAACACTTACTCACGATCGGGAATAAACTGGGGGAGGGTCCGCTCTGGCATCCAGAGCAGGGGCTGCTTTACTGGGTGGACATTGAAGGTGAGTGTTTTCAGCGCTTTTCCCTGGAAATCGGCACCCTGGAAACGATTCCTGTCGGGCAGCCTGTCGGCTGCCTGGCTTTTCGTAAATCAGGGGGATTGGTACTGGCTCTCCGGGACGGCCTGGCATTCTGGGACCCGGAAAGCAAGACTATGGAGATCATTCAAGATCCTGAAGCGGACCGCGAAAACAGCCGCTTCAATGATGGGCGGGTGGACGTTAAAGGCCGCTTCTGGGCTGGCACACTGGGGGATGATCAGGGCAGCTCGCTTTACCGGCTGGATCCCGATGGCTCGATCCAGATAATGGAGTCCAGGATCGGTATATCCAATGGCCTTGGTTGGAGCCCGGACAATTCAGTGATGTATTTTACCGATTCTCCGACCGGCACGATCTACCAGTATGATTTTGATCCGGAATACGGATCGATCTCCAACCCGCGGGTATTTGTCCAGGTTCCCCCTGAAGATGGTTTCCCTGATGGTCTGGCTGTCGACAGCCAGGGATTTGTCTGGAGCGCCCATTGGGATGGCTGGCGGATCAGCCGCTATGACCCCGATGGGGCCATCGAGCGGATGGTCTACCTGCCTGTCCAGCGGCCAACCAGCTGCGCTTTTGGAGGTCCGGACCTGGATCAGCTTTTCATAACCTCGGCCTGGACAGGGTTGAGCCCGGCTGAGCGCCAGGAGCAGCCGCTGGCAGGGGATCTATTCCTGCTCCCGGTCGATGTGGAAGGGCAGAAGGAGCATTTTTTCGCCGGCTAGTTCAACTTGTCACGGGATGTCATTATGAGGTCTACTGTGATCTTGATCGGCCCGATGAGCACGGGAAAAAGCACTCTGGCCAAGATGCTGGCTAAAAAGCTGGGTGTGCCGCGCATCGAGCTGGACGAGGTCCGGCAGCGGTTTTACCAGGAGATTGGCTACAACGAGAAATATGCCTCAGAGATTGTTGGCAGGGAGGGCATGATGGGCTTGATCGATTACTGGAAGCCCTTTGAGGCTCATGCTGTGGAGCGCGCCCTGGAAGTTTACAGGGATTGTGTGATGGATTTCGGGGCCGGACATTCCGTCTATCAGGACAAAGAGCTCTTCCGCCGGGTGGAACAGGCTCTCCGGCCTTATAAGTTTGTGGTCCTGATCCTGCCCTCCCCGGACCTGGACCGTTCGGTGGAGATCGTCAACCGGCGCTTTTCAGAGCTGCAGCTTAATGAGGTGGGAAAGATAGATCCTGAGCTGCTGGAATTGAACGAGCATTTCGTCCGCCATCCTTCTAATCACCTGCTTGCCAAACAAACCTTCTATACCGAGGGCCAGTCAGCTAAAAAGACCTGCCAGGCCATCCTGGATTGGATCGAAAGCCAGGGAGGGCTTGGTAAATCCACACATTACAGCCAGCTGGAGATGTTTTAGGCGGTCTGTAAGTTCCCCGATCAAACTAATAAAACAGGCAGAGCGTTATTCAGGAACTCCCCCCTTTTTTTATCCGGGGAGTACAACCCCGTTACCTTCTCCGGGCTGCTTCGCGGTTCCGGGGTTTTCTTTTATTCGGCTGATATTCCGGTTTAGGGATCGTGTAATCAAAATCGGGAATTGTTTTCCTAGGCAGCTTTTGGTTCATGATCTTCTCGATCTTCTTTACCAGAGGCTGGTCGGCGGGAGTCATGAACGTGAATGCTTCGCCGGTGTGCTGGGCTCTTCCGGTCCGGCCAATTCGATGGATGTAGGCATCCGCTGTGTCGGGCATGTCGAAGTTGATCACATGGGAAATGCCGTCAATGTCCAATCCCCGGGCTGCGATATCCGTCGCCACCATGATCTGGTACCTGCCTTCTTTAAACCCTTTCAAGGCTGCCCGGCGCTGGCCCTGGGTGCGGTCACCGTGCAAGCTGGTTGCTTTATAGCTGGTGCGCTTGATCTTCTTAAGTAAATTCATGGCCCGGTGTTTTGTCCGGGTGAAGATCAAGATCGATTTTGTGTCTGTCTGTTCGAGCAGTTTAAGCAGCAGCCTGTTTTTTAAGTGGTGGGGAACAGGGTACAGGGTGTGTTCAACCGTGTGAGCGGGGCGAACAGCGCCTATGGATACCCGTTCTGGATGCTGGGTGATCTGGGCCGCCAGCTGGTGGACTTCAGCCGGGAAGGTGGCAGAAAACAGCATCGTTTGCCGTTTCCCGGGCACATGCCGGAGAATTCGCTTGATATCCGGTAAAAACCCCATGTCCAGCATTCGGTCAGCCTCATCCAGGACCAGGACCTCGATATTACTTAAATTGGCGATCCGGTTGCGGATATGATCCAGCAGCCGGCCTGGGCAGGCAACAATAATTTCCACACCCCGGTTCAGAGCTTCGATTTGGGGAGCGGGACCAACCCCGCCGTAGACCGTGGCACTGCGGATACTGGTTCCGTAGCTCAATTGCCCGATGGTCTGGTGGATCTGCTCGGCTAATTCCCGGGTGGGCGTGATGATCAAAGCCCGGGTTCCCTTCCCGGGAGAGTTGAGCAGTCTCTGGAGAATAGGCAGGACAAAAGCGGCGGTTTTCCCCGTTCCTGTCTGCGCTGTGCCGATCAGGTCCCGGCCTGCTGTACCAAACGGGATGGCTGTGGTCTGAATGGGAGTGGGTTCATAGTAGCCAGCCCGGCGAACAGCTGTATATAAACGCGTGTCAAGATTGAACTGGGTGAAGTCCATAATTCATAAATCCTTGATATTCATTTTTGTTCAGGTTACCAGGGGAATCAAGCAGCGTTGAAACAAAACGGTACCGACTGCCAAGGAGTAACTAACTGATACTACCTGAAAACAGTCGTTTGTCAAGCTAAGCTGCTTCCGGGTGAGCATTACGCTGGCTCGTTTGATCTCATGTCAGACTGGGTTTTTAGGGGAGGAAAGGCTATAATCGAGAATTACAGCCGGATTGTTTCCAGGAAGGAGAATTTTCATGACTTTCTACTTTTCTTCGGATCTGATCATCAAGCTTGCTTTCGCGACCCTGCTGGGAGGTATTCTGGGTCTGGAGCGTGAAATTCACGGCCGGCCCGCCGGCCTGCGCACCCATCTGCTGGTCAGCCTTGGCGCGGCGTCATTCATGATCATGTCTCCCCTGGTCGCCAATATGAGCCAGAGGTTCGCCGGGGACCCCGGCCGCATCGCGGCCCAAATAGTCACCGGGATTGGCTTCCTGGGTGCTGGCGCTATTGTCAAAGAGGGGATCAATATCCGGGGACTGACGACCGCCGCCTGCCTCTGGATCGCCGCCGCGATCGGTATGGCCAGCGGGGCTGGCCTTTTTACAGAGGCGTTGTTAATCTGTATCCTGGCGATTTTCGCGCTGGTTGCCCTGCCGTTCACCGAGGTGATTTTCAAGAAACATTCCTACCGGATCCTGGAAATTGCCCTTCCTCTTGATGCGGATGTGAGTTCGATTATTGACGCGGTGAAATCCAGGAATGTGCGGGTCATCCGTTGTGATCTGGACCGTGATTACACCAGCGGAACGTTAAAGACAACCTTACTGATCCGCCTGTATCACAGGGGGGTGACTGACAAGCAGGCCCATAAGATCATCGGAGAGATCGAGGCCCTGGACCTGTCACCCAGACAGATCGTCTGGCGACCCCGCTAAAGGGGACCGGGTACAAATTCGGCATAGTATATTATTGTGTCAGGTAATCGGAAACTAAAGCTGGAACTGTCATCAACAGTTCCGGCTTGAACTTTAAACTTTTTCCTGGATTTCACTGTAACTTTATTGCTGAACAATCCGGGAAGGCTACTTATGGATCAACAACCTGGTGGGATATTTTCCCGTATCACCGCATCTGGTCTGGTGAAAGCCCTTGGTGTCTACTCCATCCTGGCGATGGGCTTGATTTCTTTGGTGACACTTTCCTCAGATGCTGGCCCCGATCAAAAAGCCATCATCAAAATGGCCCTGGGGCTGATCCTGGTGTGGGGCATTATGGGCGGCTGGCTGATGACCCGTTTCAGGGGACCCATCCGGGATCTAGTGCTGGGAATCCCCCTGCCTTGGTGGTTGAAATTCCCCCTGTTCTGTACGCTCCTGGCTCTGCTGGAAGAAGCGGTCGCGGTCTCCCTGACCAATCTGGCCCCTGTCCTGGGTTCGGAGGTGGGAAAGGCCGCAATCACCGCTTCGGCCAACTACCTGCACACAGTGCTCTTTCACAGCGTGATCGTTTTCATTCCCATGTTCCTGGCCTGGACTGTGCTGCTGCGTTTCTACGATTTTCCTCCCCTTCATGTATTCCTGCTCTTTGGTTTGACTGGATCCCTGGCTGAGATGAGCATGAGTCCATCCAACATCCTGGGGGGCTTTTGGTTCTTTGTCTACGGTTTGATGGTGTATCTGCCGGCCTACTCACTGCCTCGGGATAGGGGCGCAAGGCAGCCCAGGTGGTGGGTCTACCCCCTGGCTGTGGCTCTGCCGCTGTTTTCTCCTATTCTGCTCTTGCCACTCACCCCCGCCCTCAGATATCTCTGGCAGGTGCTTGATCCGACCTTTTTTGTGGACTCAGCCTGGGATTGATCGTATAGGGCTGGCCCTTATCTTAGACTGCTCGCTTTTAGGGATCAATGCTTTTGGAAAGGATATACTTAAAGCTGGGAGAAGGCCAGTGGTTTTTCTATGAGGTGGAGAATGCCGTATTTCAATGCTGGTGAGGTCGAACTTTATTACGAACGAACGGGGGAAGGAGAGCCGCTCTTATTGATCCATGGCTTGGGTTCCAGCAGCAGGGATTGGGAGCTGCAGGTGCCAGATTTTGCCGGGCATTTTCAGGTGATTTGCGTGGATCTGCGCGGCCACGGCCGGTCCAGCAAACCATCCGGACCGTACAGTATGGAGGTCTTTGCCGGGGATGTTTCCCGGCTGCTGGAAGGCCTGGGAACCGGCCCGGCTCATGCGGTCGGCATCTCGCTGGGAGGGATGGTGGCTTTCCAGCTGGCCCTTGATCATCCCCGCCAGGTGAGAAAACTGGTCATAGTCAACAGCGTGGCGGAGCTGGTCCCCCACAACCTGGCTGACCGCCTGGGCTTCTGGCAGCGCTTATTGATCGTCCGCTTGCTGGGAATGGAAAAAATGGGGCAGGTGCTGGCGGAACGCTTTCTTCCCAAGCCTGATCAGGAGGCCCTGCGTGAGGTGTTCATCCGCCGCTGGGCGGAAAACCACGTGCCCTCTTACCTGGCTTCCCTGAAAGCCGCTTACGGCTGGAGCGTGATCGGGAGGTTGGGTGAGATCCGGTCACACACCCTGGTGCTGGGATCCGATGGTGATTATTTCCCCACTTCGCAAAAAGAAGCCTATACTGCCCTGATCCCCAATGCCACCCTGACGGTTATCAAGAACAGCCGCCACGCCCTGCCGGCGGAAAAACCTGCCGAATTCAACCGGATCGTGCTGGATTTTTTAACCGCCAGCCCCGGAGATGATCCGGGTTAGTCCAGATTTATATATAGACCCGTTCAATCCCCTGAATATATTTTGAGCTCCGCGTCATCCGGAAAGGGAAGCCGGAGCTGACCCGGTTCGCCCGGGTATCATATTCCCGGTCGTATTTCAGCTCAACCACGATGCTCTGCCGGTCAGCCTGCCTGAACAGGAACTGATTGTCGATTTTATTGAGATGGTAAAAAGTCAGCCCCGCATCTACTGTAATCCTGAATGCCCGGTCAGGCGTGGCGAAATACCAGCGCAGGTAGCGGTTTACCAGCACTGGCTCGACCGCCATCAGGTAATCGGCCACCTGATGGGGCAGGTCTGAGGATTGGATCCCCTCTTTGAGGGAAGATTCCGAAAAGCCGTTCTGGAAATCGAAAGCCGGAAAGGGATAGCTTGTCTTTGTGCCCATCAGGCCTTCTTTGGTTTTGAACTCCAGCATGGAGGAGTCCACCGGCCCGAACAGCTCATGGTACCAGCGGATCCGGGCTTTTTTGCGCAGGGGTGATCCGTTGACATTGTCAGTGTAGTTCTCTAAGAGGGGAGTGTCAAAGTAGATGTTGTTGATGTAGCGGGGAGGATAGATCTCTGAGAAGAGGGCAGGATGGCGCTTGACCAGGCTGATCGCCTGTTCAGCGTCCAGCTCGTCGACGAAGAACTTCCTTTCGTAGCGGTACTCGCGCTGGGGCTCTAGTTCTGGCGCCATGGGGGCTCCCTTACCAGACTCCCTTGTTGTCAAGGAAGGAGATCTGCAGGTCATCTGACAGGCCTTGCAGCGCAGCTTTGGCCTGTTTAAGTTGCTTCATGTCCCGGAATTCAGCCAGGAAGGAGATTTCCTGGGCCTGGCTGGTCTCGTCAAAACGGATCAGCTTCATCTGGGCGCAGTTTTCCTGGAGGGTGTCCACGACAGACTCGAAATCGGCTTTGCCTGTTCCTGAGCTGGAGACGGTGATATGCAGGTTAAAATCAGCCTGACGCCCCCGGAAAAGGCGCAGGATGCCCAGCACCAGGATGGCCGCCGCCAGGGCGATCACCGTGATCATCCGCTGGTTGTCTCCCAGACCGATCCCGATGGCGATGGCGAAGAACAGATATGCCAGCTCCTCCGGTTCCTTGACCGCGGATCGGAAGCGCACGATTGACAGCGCTCCTACCAGGCCGAGGGAAAGAGCTACTGAGGAGCGGACCACCATGATGATGAAAGTTGTGGTCACAGTGATCAGGATGAAGTTGGCGGCGAAGCGCCTGCGGTTGGAGAGGGAAGAGCCCCAGTGCACATAGACCCGGCTGAGGATATAGGAAAGCACCGCGGATAAACCCAGGTTGATCAGCAGTGTGGTTAAGTCGGTAGGACTGACCTGAGAGGTGGTCAGCTCTGAGATCAGGTCCTGGGCGGTGATTCGCCCATCCCCGGCGGCTTCCGGAGTGGGCTCGGCCGGAGGTTCTTCCTCCACTGCTAGTGGGAGCTCCGCACCTTGAGCTGCTCTCTCCTCAGGAGGAGTCAGTCCGCTGATCACCAGGTTGTCCAAGGAAGCGGTCCCTTCCCCCTCCACCCAGAAGCCGATCCCTGATCCGCGCAGGACGGTTTCCTCCTGAGTGGTGATCAGCACGCTGTCGCCGATGGAGATCTGCTGGCCGTCGGTGTTCAGTTTAACTGTGACTGTTTGCCACTCGCTGGAACTCCCCTCCCAGGGGCTTTCTTGCAGCAGGGTGGGGGGGCCTTCCCCTCCTTTCTGCAGCACCACCCCCTCATCATGGATGATCAGGGCGTATTCACCGTCGGGACTGATAGCGTAGCGGACGATGATCGCCCCGGGTCCGGAGCGCTTGAAATCAAAGGAGATCGATGTGCCTGGAGGTCCTGTAAAGCGGACCGCGAAATTATCGGGAGGTACCTGCAGGGCTCCTTCTGAGACGAAAACACCTTCGGAGTGGTCCCACCCCTGGAGGGACTCGTTGTCGAAGCTCTCTCTGATCTCATCTGCCTGGGCTGAAACCAGCTGCGTAGAGCTGGTGGCTACCAGCAGGATTCCGATGATCGCCGCCAGATATTTGATGCGATTTACTTTCATAAAGCTCCTCCGGGTTGTAAATGACATGAGCAGGTTACTTGATACCTGAATCCAGAACCCCGGAAACGTAATCCGCTCTTCTGGAGGTCAGTTGGATCAGCTCGTTCACTGCCTGGTCGAATTCTTCCAGGGAAGCCACCGCATCCTCCCCGAAGAACATCTTGTCTCCCTGACCGGCCTGGAGATGAGGGCGCAGCATCCTGGCCCAGCGGCGGGCAATTCCGCCGATATTCCGGGCATTGAAATAATTGCGGACCAGCAGATCCACATAAGCCAGATAGGTCTGCCGGTATCTGGGGACCTCAAAGACCTTGGTAAACAGGGGCCGGTATTGAAGCGGTCCCAGGCTGGTCTCTGTCCCGAACAGGGGATAGTTGTAATCGCCCCCGAAATGCCCCCAGGAGTTCCCCATATCCCAGGCGATCCATTCAAAGCGATCACTGCCCGGATTATGGTAGAGATAGTAGTTGTTGCCGGTATCGGGATACTGATCGAAGTTCAGGGTCAGGAAGATCACTGCCAGGTAGCGGAGGTAAGAATCGACGTTGAAGACCTCTTCCAGGGCAGTTGCGAACTCTTCCGGAGAATCATACTCGGCGCCGTCGATCACGTAACAGAGATCGATGATATCCTGGTAATCCGCCTTTGAGGGATCCTTGTACATCAGGGCATAAGCCAGTTCCCCGCGTGGTTTGGGGTAGTTTTCGATATCCTCACCGTAATAAGCCAGATCGGCAGCGCCCTCCTCGAACCAGGCATCCGCCTTGTAGAGATTTCCCCGATCGTTGGCGGGTCCGAAGCGGTTGGCAAGGTATTTTGTATCCGGCCGCTCGACCAGGGTATAGACGCCCAGGAAGTCAGCCGGGGCGCTCTCATCCACGATATCCACCCAGACCTCCACGAAAGAGGTGAATCCTCCGTTCGCGCCCGCAAAGCGCATCATATCGTAAGCCATCTTTTCGCGCAGCAGCGAGATATCGCCGAAATTGTTGTGCAGGAGCAGCATCTTCAGGTTCTTGTATTCCTGCTCCGAGTGATAGGCGTTGAGATCGATCTTCAGGGGGATCTTGGCAGTAAAACCGATGGTTGAGTTTCCCTTGGGGCTGATGCCGACCTCCTGGAATTCCTCCCCGAAGATCAGGACGTCGGCTGGGACGAGCCGTTTTGCCATTGGGTCAGCCATCATTTTGTCCCAGTTGGATTGAGTCATCTGGATTTCGATTTTCCGGATCCGCTGGTTGTCAAAGACCGTCCAGTAGTCCACGCTGCTGGAAGCGGGGTGTTTCACGGTCACAGAGGTGTGGGCGATAGCGGTTTGGCCCCGGGCATCCGTAGCCCGTACGCTGATGATGTAGGTCCTGGGTTTGGTGTAGACATAACTGGCGTAACCGCCATTTTCCGTGGCGTCGGTTTCAAAAGAGCCATTCCCGTCCAGGTCCCATTCCAGACGGGAGATCTCGCTCCCCCCGCCGCCGGTTCCGTAAGCGCTGAAGAAGACCTTGAGTGGTGCCCAGCCGCGGTTGGGCATGGCGTAGGCGTAGGCTTCCAGATCCACCTGGAGAGACTCTTCCGGGAGGAGCGGGCTCCTCGCCTGGGCGATACCCCACAGGGCAGCAGACAGGCAGAACAGGGTGATCAGGACAACTTCCAGCTTGCCGATCAGATCTTTCTGCAGGAATTCCTGCCAGGGATTGGATGAGGACATATTTAAGAAGCTGCTGCTGGTGGGTCAGTTCTATCTGGAATTAGTTTCATTATACATAGAAAACATCTAAAATCCGGCCTGCACAAGGGACCTGCCCCCTGAGAAGGGGGTGATTTGACCGGGATATTTCGAGAGCTTAGAAGGTCCTTAGAGATGGGAACGCTCTTGAGGATATTTATAGTGCCAGGGACATTTGGGATGGTTGGCCTTTTGACTCCGTAGTGGGAGATTCCGCCAGATCAGCAAATCTGCTGCCTCTCAATGCTTCTTCCATTTGGATAGATTCAGGATATTTATCATATACAGCTCTGTTGACAGGAGCCAAACAATCATATATGATTAAGTCATAGGACGTCCAACCTCTAAGATTATCAGGTTTAGATCAGAACAGGGCCAGCATGGCTATCTCCACAGATTCGCGATTGAATCAGGTAAAAGCGTACATGCTCAGGTATATTGTTCAGAACAACCTCAAGAGCAATGACCAGCTGCCCTCAGAGGCAGCGACTGCCAAGGAGCTTGGAGTAAGCCGCAACACCCTCCGGGAAGCCTATATCTCTCTGGAAAATGAGGGGATCATTGTCAGAAGGCACGGGATCGGCACCTTTGTGGCCAACCCGCCTCTCATTCAGGACTCCTTGAACGATTTTTCCCCCTTTGCCCAGATCATCCAGAGTGTCGGCTACACCCCTGATTTTAAAACCCTGTCTGTGGAACTGGTCGCTCCCGAGCCGGAGGTGAGCGAGGTGTTGAAATTGAAAAGCAGCAACCAGGTCCGCTATATCAGCCGGCTGGTTTATGCTGACCGCAAACCGGTTATTTACGTTGAGGATTTCATTCCCCCGGACGTAGATACTCAGATTGGATCCTGGGATGACTTTAAAGGCAATATGGTGGAGGTGCTGTCTTCCGCTCTCCACACCCCCTTGCACCAGATCCAGTCCCGTATCAGAGCCGGGTCGCTTTCTTCCGAGGTGAGCCATTATCTGGATCTGCCGGTGGGGGCGCCGGTATTAAGTGTCCGGTCAACTATCTTCAACAAGGAAAATCGCCCGGTCACTTTCAGCAAGCTGTGCTTTGACTCAGATGTGATCGAATTGAATATAGTCCGTATGATTTGAGGTACAGGTCCAATTTTCTACCTAGAAAGGAGAAGAACATGAAGAAGAAGTTTTTGTATCAGATTTTTGCGCTGCTCCTGATCCTGGGTTTGCTGGCTGGTGCGTGTGCGCCTGCCAAAGAGCCTGTTCAGGAAAAGCCCGCACAGGCAGAGCCCACGGTGGCAGAAGAAGCCGCCCCGACTGCGGAAGCTGAAGGGGAACAGGCTGAAGAGCCCGCCATGGAACCGGTCACCATCCAGGTCTTCTATCCTGTCGCGGTGGATGCTCCTATTGCCGAGATCCTGAAAGGCTACATCGAGGATTTCCAGGCTGAGTATCCCTACATCACCGTTGAGCCAGTCTTCTCTGGTGGATATGGGGATGTGCAAACCGCTATCCAGACCACCATTGACGGCGGCGGTGAGCCGCCTGCCCTGGCAGTGATGCTGGCAACTGCGCTGTATGACCTCATTAACGCTGACTACATCGTTCCCCTGGATGGTTACATCGCTGGTATGGAAGATGGCGATGCCTACCTGGCCGATTTCCTGCCTGCCTTCCTGGACAATTCCTACTATGACGACCAGCTCTGGAGCATCCCCTTCCAGCGCAGCGCTGTGGTGATGTACTACAATGTCGACAAGTTCGCCGAAGCTGGATTGGAACCCCCCACCAGCTGGCAGACCTGGGCGGAAGCTGCCCAGCAGCTGACCACCAAGGAAGGAGATGCCACCAATTGGGGTCTGCAGTTCCCGTCCGGATGGCCTTACTGGCTGTTCCAGCCTCTGGCAATCGGCAGCGGACAGAACATCCTCGAGGATGACTGCACTGTTGTCTTTGACGACCCCGCTGTGATAGAAGCTGTTCAATTCTACATTGATCTGTCTGCTGTTTACGGCGCCATGCCGCCAGGCGTGCAGTCAGTTTGGCCAACTGCCACAACGGATTTCGCCAGCGGTTCAACCGCTATGATCACCCATTCCTCAGGAAGCTTGACCGGCATCCTCGATCAGGCAGAATTTGAGGTGGGCGTGATGCCCTATCCCGGTAAGCAGGAAGGCACCTATGCCAGCGTGCCAGGTGGGGGGAACTTCTACATCATGAAAGGCGCTCCCCAGGAAAAACAGGATGCTGCCTGGCTGTTTGTGGAATTCCTGAGCCGACCGGAATACGTTGCTGATTACAGCATCAACACTGGCTATATTGCCAACCGGGCCAGCGCTTATGATACTGAGGCCATGCAGGCCTACACAGCCGAAGTCCCCCAGGCCCTGGCTACCAGAGATGCCCTGCAATACGCCGGAGCTGAACTGGCTACCCAGAACCTCGGCCAGGTGCGTGGGATCTTCCACGACTACCTGCAGCGGGCGTATAATGGCGAAATGTCCGCCGCTGACGCAATGGCTGCGGCTCAGGCGGAAGCCGATACCGCTCTGGCAGATTTCTGCCCCTAGATCGGATGGATAGTTAAATGATCTATAATGGGGTGACCGGGGGATCTCAGGTCACCCCATTATCATCACAAGGAGCCGGCCCTGGTCGCTAAAGCCACTCAGAAGCAGTTTAAAGCCCTGCCCTATCTGCTGATCTTTCCAACAGCCGCTTTTGTAGCTCTGTTTACGGCCTGGCCGGTAATCCTTTCCTTTTACCAGAGTTTCTTTCTTCAGCGGATGAACATCGCCCGCTTCAGGGAACCAACGTTCATTGGCTGGGGAAATTATGTCAAGCTTTTTTCAGACCCCTATTTCATTCAAGTCATCAAGAACACCCTGGTTTATGTCCTGGGAACTGTGCCGATCAGCATCATTCTGGGTTTTCTGTTCGCGCTGCTTGTCAACCGCAAGGTGCGCGGAATAGGATTTTTCCGGCTGGCATTTTTCCATCCCATGGTGCTCCCTATGGTTAGCGCGGCAACCATCTGGCTGTTTCTTTTCACACCAGATTACGGCTTGTTTAACACAGCCCTGCGATTTCTGGGGTATACCGGTCCTGAGAACTGGACAGGAAACCCTAACCTGGCATTATTATCGGTCATCATTGTGGCGATCTGGAAGAACTCGGGATACTATATGGTCTTTTATCTGGCCGGGCTCCAAAACCTGCCGGAGGATGTCTTTGAGGCGGCAGCCCTGGATGGTGCTAACAGCTGGCAGACTTTATGGAAGATCACTTTTCCCATGCTGCGCAGGACCACCCTATTCATAACCATCGTGGCCTTTATTGATTCTTTCCGCACGGTGGACCATATTTTTGTGCTGACCAGTGGAGGTCCCAGCCGTGCCAGCACTGTGCTGCTCTTTGATCTCTGGTTGGAGCGTTTCGAGTACCAGAACATTGGATCTTCCGCTGCGATAACGGTGATCTTTGTTATAGTTCTGCTGGCTTTTACCGTGACGAATTTTATTACCTCAGAGCGCAAGGAGGCCTGAAAGAGGAATGGAGAAACCGGGTTTGAGGAAGAGCCTCTGGCAGATCGGCACCTGGCTGACCAATATCCTGGCCACCGGGTTGGCTTTGCTGTGGTCGGTTCCGGTGATCTGGGCGTTGGTGGCATCCTTTCGCCCGGCCAGTGATGCTTTGAGCCGGGGAGATGTTTGGTTCAGTGACACTCTGACGCTGGAGAATTACCTCCACGCCTGGTCCATGGCTCCCTTTGGCCGCTACTATATCAATACCATCCTGGTGGTCCTGACCATCCTGGTTGTGCAGCTGGTCACCATTGTCCTGGCTGGATTTGCCTTCGCCAACTATCAATTCTTCGGCAAAGGCTGGATCTTCTTTTTTGTGCTGTTGCAGATGATGATTCCCACCTCTGCTTTGCTGGCACCCAACTTTTCAACCATTCGCACCCTGGGTATCTTTGATACCAGGCTGGCGATTGCCATTCCCTATTTCGGATCGGCTTTTGGCACCTTCCTGATGCGCCAGGCCTTTATTAGTGTTCCCAGGGACCTGGTGGATGCCGGGGTCATTGACGGCTGTTCCTGGTGGCAGCTGATTTTCCATGTCTACCTGCCGCCGTCTATTCCTTCCCTGGTCGCCTTTGGTCTTTCCTCCGCTACCTGGCACTGGAATGAGTTCCTGTGGCCGCTGATCATCACCAACAGCGATAAAAGCCGGCCGCTGACAGCTGGACTGGTCCGCTTTACCCAGCTGGGAGAGATTGGGGCTCAGTGGTCGCTGCTGACAGCGGCCACTTTGATGGTGGCTGCTCCGCTGTTCATTGTCTTCCTGATCTTCCAGCGCAGATTCATCCAGAGTTTTGTGCATTCCGGTCTGAAATAATCTCACTCACCCAAATTAGAACGCATCAGCCCGGCTGTCTTTATCCTGCCGTTGGAGTAGGATATACTCGTAAAGGGGATGTTGAAAGTGCCGCTGCCGGAGAGCCCAGTAGCTGGTGTGCTCTCATGTAAGGAGGGAAAATTCCGATGAAGAAATCTCTTGGTCCGCAAACCATGGTTTACCCCCTGCCGGTTTGGTGTGTGGGAACCTACGACAAGGCTGGAAAGCCCAACCTGGCCACCGTGGCCTGGGCTGGGATCTGCTGTTCTAAACCTCCCTGTGTGGCTGTCTCACTGCGGGAGGCAACTTACACCTACGGAAACATCCTGGAGCGCGGCGCCTACACGGTCAACGTGCCCTCCGCTGCTTATGCGGCCGAGGCGGATTATTTCGGGATCGCCTCCGGTCGGGATGTCGACAAATTCCAGGAAAGCGGGTTGACGCCTGTTCCCTCCGGGTTGGTGGATGCCCCTTATGTGGGGGAATTTCCCCTGGTGCTGGAATGCAAGCTTCTGCAGCATAATCAAATCGGATTGCACACTCAGTTCATCGGTGAGATCATGGATGTCAAGGCTGAGGATGCCGTGCTGGGGCAAGACGGCAAGCCGGACATCAAAAGAATAGATCCAATTATCTATGCCACCAAGGTCCAGCAATATTATCGAACAGGTGATTTGATCGGCAAGGCCTTTGCGATGGGCCGGAAACGCTGAGCTGTCCAAAACCACCCCTCTGGGGTTCGGCAAACTGGCTGAATTTAATTCCACCCAGTGACCCGGGGCCGAGAGCCGTCTTTGTGACTCGAGTCACTGTTTTGCCGCTGGACGCTCCCTGTGCCCAAAATCAGGGCTTCCATTTGATATAATCGATGGCAGTTGGGAAAGGACCCCCGCTCCACTGCTGGATCGACCTCCAGGCAGTTATCTTCCCAACCTAGATTTGCGATTTGAAGATATCCATCCGACCTTACCGCGAGGAAGACCAGGAAAGCGTTATTGAACTCTGGGATAAAGTATTCCCCGGTACCCCTCCTCTTAATAACCCGGTCCGCGACCTCCGTACCAGACAGGAAATCCCCCCGGAGCTCTTTCTGGTCGCTGTCCACGCTGGCAGAATTGTAGGCTCTGTGATGGCCAGCTGCGACGGTCGGCAGGGCTGGGTCCACTACCTGGGCGTCGATCCTGATTACCGACGCCAGGGGATTGGCACAACCTTGATGAGGAGGATCGAGGCCAGCCTGGCGGGGATGGGTTGTGAGGACCTTCATTTCCAGATCTGGGCTCACAAAGATGAGGTACAGGCTTTTTATGAAAGCCTGGATTATATCCCGGAAGATCGCTTGAGCATGGGGAAAAAGCTCTGAAAGGCTGAAAAGGAGAGAAAGATGAACATAGTAACTGATAGTGGAACCGATGTGAATTTCACCCCAGAGCAGGCGGCTGAATACAATGTGCATATTGTGCCTCTGACCGTGACCCTGGACGGGGTATCTTACCAGGAAAAGGTTGATATCCAGCCGGCCGAATTCTACCAGCTGCTGGAGAAGTCCAGCAGTTTGCCGATCACCTCCCAGCCCTCAGCCGGCCAGTTTGCTGAACTGTACCGGAAGTTAGCTGCAGATGACCCGGACATCCTTTCCATCCATATGTCCTCGGGCTTAAGCGGGACGTACAACTCCTCCCTGGCGGGGGCGGAAATGGTCCCGGAAGCCAATGTCACAAATGTGGATACCAAAACCCTTTCCGCTGCGGCCGGCTGGCAGGTGGAAGCCGCTGCCAGGGCTAACAAGGCTGGCTGGGCCCTGGACCGCATCCTGGACATGCTGAAGCGCATCGGCGAAGCCTGTGACAGCATTTACACCCTGGATGAGCTCAAATACCTGATTCACGGGGGCAGGATCAGCCACATGAAGGGAATCATAGCCTCCCTGATCAATATCAAGCCGCTGATTGGCGTTGAAAAGGAGGGCGGAACTTACCGCCAGCTCGGCCAGGTACGGACTTTCAAGGGTGCCTTGAAAGGCCTGATCGAGCAGATCAAGAAGAGGTACCCTGCAGGGAGCGCGCTCCGGATGCAGGTGCTGCATTCCAACAACCCCGAGGCGGCGGGCTTTCTGAGAGGGGAGATTGATAAAGTGTTTGACTGCAGCTGGCTGCCGCTTGGTCACCTGTCCCTGGTGCTGGGTGCGCATACCGGTCCCAGTATGGTCGGAGTCGCTTTTGGAGACTTGCGGGTCTTCGATGAAATCCCCTGATCATCCAGACAGTTAGGGTAATCGGGATGAATGGAGGTTTTTTCCCGGAATCCTGGCCCCTGCTCTCCTGCCCGGATCAGGCCCTCAGGCCTGGCGGCCGCAGTTCAAGACGGTAAGCATGACCAGTGAAGATAGTGAGGTGTTTAGATGACCAAGTACACAGTTCTGGAGTCCAGCCGGACAGCCCTGCTGGTGATCGATGTGCAGCGGGCTTTGTTCACCCGCCCAAACCCGGTGTACGAGGAATCTAAAATGATCGGGATCATCAATGGGTTGGTGGAGCGAGCCCACCTATATGGGGTTCCTGTCGTTTTTATCCAGCATTCCAATGAGAAGATCCTGCAGAAGGGAAGCAATGGCTGGAAATTGCACCCTGCCCTGAATCCTGAGCCGGATGATTATAAGGTGCAGAAGACCAAGGGCAACTCTTTTCTGGAGCCAGCGCTGATGAGCATCATGGAAGCCCGGGACATCAGAAATGTGATCATTACCGGACTGGTGACCCAGAACTGCGTCCGGGCCACCTCTCTGGGAGGCCTTAATCTGGGCTACCAGGTGCTGCTGGTCAAAGGCGGCCACAGCAATTACAGCCAGGACCCGACTGTTGTAATTGAAAGGGTTGAGACCGAACTTGAGGGGGCTGGCGTCCACCTTGTGGATCCAGGTGAAATCGCCTTTCGCTAATATAAGGTAACCCGCCGGTTTCTCCCTCATATTACCGCGTCTTCACCCCCTGCTGTTAGAAGTGGGGGTTTTATTTTCTTACCGGGTAGGGTGACAGGCCCGAGGTGGAACTGGACGGGCCTGGTGCCAATCAAGGGCAGAGCGCCTGATTGGTACCCTACCCGGTGATTAATTCTAGAGAACTGGGTTCTGTATTGATAAATCCCTCCTCAGGGGCTGGGAGCGTTTCTCCGGGTACGTTAGAATCCTTGTGTCTGCCTAGCGTCCAGAGCAGTGGGGTGTGTTATGAGATCTCTGTATGTAAGAATGTGCCTCCTCTTGGGGTGGTTTCTGGTTGCCGGTATAGTATTCTCCGGTGAGTCAGGCGCTGATATTAGAGACGATCTGGTTGTTCGGGATGCTGGTCTGGGCACCGATCCCTTTCTGGACCCGGGCTGTACGGTGATCTATGCAGCTGATGAGAACCAGGCTCTGGGGGGTAATAATGAGGATTATTCGGATCCCGACACCATGGTATGGTTCTTGCCGGCTGAAGATGAGCACTTCGGCCGGGTGCTGTTCGGGTATGAGAACTTTATCTGGCAGGGCGGCCTGAACGATCAGGGGTTGTTCTTTGATGCGCTGGCAACGGATGAGCGCATCTCGGTCTCAAAGGGGGATAAAACCCGCTATCCGGGATCCCTGCCCTGGAAGGCGCTGGCGGAATGCGCTGACGTAAAGTGCGTTAAGAAAATGTTCGAGGAATACCACGCCTACGATGAGTGGACTTTCCAGTTCATGTTTGGAGATGCCTATGGAAATTCAGTGATCATAGAACCGCTGACGATGATTGATGGTGGGGCGCCATTTCAAGTTGCAACAAACTTTTACCAATCCCGAACGAATATCACCGACTGCCGTTATTGTGATCGCTACTGGACCGCCCGGAATCTCTTTGAAAAATCCCCCGACCTGTCTGTGGAATTGATGAGAGATATCTTAAATGCCGTTCATCTGGAAGGTGATTATCCCACACAGTATTCCACCATCTATGATTTGAAGGGAGGACTGGTCTACCTGTACCATTTTCACAACTACAGCAGCGTTGTCATATTTAACCTGGCGGAGGAATTGGCCAAAGGATATCATGCCTCCCGTCTGGCGGAGCTCTTTCCTGAAAACCCTGCCTTCCTGGAATGGGCCCAGCCATATCGCGATAAGCTGGCTGAAAAACGGGCTGCCTATACTGTCGTTGAAGTCGACCCCCTTGTCTATGGACCGCTGCTTGGTGATTATGCAGGACCGACGAATCTGAGCACCCTGTATCCTTATTATTCGGTGGACTACCTTAATGGCAATCTGATACTTAAGCTGCTGCCAGACAAAGCCTGGATGAAACTGGAGCCAACGTCTCCCACTACTTTTTTTCACATCTCAGAAACCAGCAGGTTTGAGATCACCTTCCTCCCGGAGGAGAATGGCGAGGTCAATCAATTCACCTACACCTACCTGGGAAAGGACTACCAGTTCACGCGGGTAGAGCAGACCGCCACAGAGGCAAATCTGGCAGAGCTTGAGAGTGATGCTGGCGAGCTCCCTGCCTGGCTTGGTTATCTGTACCGGATCGGTCATTTCCTGGGAACCAACACCTTCAAATTCCTGGCTATCATCCTGGGATTGATCCTGTTGCAAACCCTGCTGGACCGTGTTCGATCCTCGATCATTTGATCTCATTAGATTCCCTTTACTCGGGCTCGCAGATGTTTTTCCCCAACTGATGTAAAATTAACTCCAGTCCCGGCAGCTGGGTTTGGATTGACCCTTGCGCCCGGAGAGGTGATTCTTTAATCAAGGAGCGGATCATGGCGTATGACGAAGGACTTGCCCGGCAGGTACGGGAGCTGGTTGAGAAGGAACGCGGCTACTCGGAGAAAAAGGTCTTCGGGGGTATCGGATTCCTGCTGTTCGGGAACATGGCCTGCGGAGTGATCCGGGAGGATTTGATCGTCCGGGTGGGAGCCGAAAAATATACCGAAGCCCTGCTGCAGCCCCACGTTGAGCTTTTTGACATGACCGGCCGGGCCATGACGGGATGGGTGATCGTCAAGGAACCTGGCTGCCGGGAGGACCAGGACCTCCGGGAGTGGGTGGAGCAGGGTGTGGCTTATGCCCTGACCCTCCCGCCCAAGTAGGTCAGCCATGGTTGACCACCGACAGGTTTACCGGCAGGGAGCGGATCTATACCAGCAGCTGATCTCCCGGGAAGACTACCAGGGCAACCTGCTTCCCGCGATTCAGCAGATTATCCATCCAGAAGGCCTGGATGTGATTGATCTGGGTTCGGGAACAGGACGCCTGGCATGTATGTTGGCGCCGTTCGCCCGATCTGTTTTTGCCTTTGACCTTTTCCCCCATATGCTGTACGTGGCGGAGTCAAGACTTAAAGAACAGGGGCTGGATAACTGGCTGACTGCAGCTTCTGACCACCGTCGTATCCCCCTGGACACGGATTCTGTCGACCTGGTGATCTCTAGCTGGAGCATCTGCTACCTGGTCGTCTGGGAAGGCGAGAGCTGGAAATCCTCCCTCCAGGACGGGCTGCTGGAAATGAAAAGGCTACTGCGCCCGGGAGGGATTGTCATTATCATTGAGACCCTGGGCACAGGGGTCGAGGAGCCCCAGCCCCCTGCTAAACTGCAGGATTATTTTCAGTATCTGGATGAGCGTGGATTCGATCGCACCTGGATTCGAACTGATTATCGCTTCTCCAATCAGGAGGAAGCCAGGACCCTGGTGGAAGGTTTTTTTGGCCCGGAGATGCTTTCTGCTGTCAGGTTGGCAGAGAACCCCATTCTTCCGGAATGCACTGGTGTGTGGTGGATTGGCCAGGGACGATTATAAGGGAAGTGAATATGGAAATTATAAAGGTGGAACATAAGCAGGATCTGAAGCGCTTTATCCTTTTCCCCTACAACTTTTACCGGGATGATCCCAACTGGGTTCCCCCACTCCGGGCTGATCTGAAGGCCCAGTTCAACCCTGAGAAAAACCCCCTGCTGGATCACTGCGATTACCAGCTATTTCTGCTGTTGGAAGGGGAACGGATCCTCGGCCGGGTGGCAGCCTTTATCGATCGCCTGGCGGTTGATTTCTGGGGTGAGAAGATTGGCCTGTTTGGCTATTACGAATGCGTCCAGGACGAGGCTGCTTCCCGGCTGCTCCTCCAGGCTGCAGCAGACTGGTTGAAGGAAAAGGGCATGGAAGCTATGCGGGGACCGTGGACCTTTGTGTCCGAGGAATGGGGTCTGGTTGTGGAAGGGTTTTCACCCCCACCCTGCATCATGTCGCCCTACAACCCACCCTATTATGACGGCCAGCTGAGCGAATTCGGTCTGTCTAAGACCAAGGACCTGCTGTGCTACTACATCTCCGGAAAAGAGGGCTACCAGATTCCCGACCGTATCCTTTCCCTGACCGACCGGGTTGCCAGGCGCTACGGAGTTACTGTTCGGCCGGTGGACATGTCCCGCTACGAAGAAGAGGTGCAGACCTTCCTGGAACTTTCCAATGCCAGCATCATCGATAACTGGGGATATTCCCCGGTGACCGAGGCAGAGGCCGCGGCCATGGCCCGGGACTTGAAGCAGATTGTCCAGCCTGAAGGTGTACTGTTTGCCGAGGACTCGAACGGCAGGCCGATTGGCTTTGCCATTGCACTGCCGGATATCAACCAGCTTCTCAAAGGATTGAATGGTCGGTTGTTGCCTTTCGGCTGGCTGAAGCTGCTCCGCGGCATCCCCCGCCTGACCAGCTACCGGATGTTCGCCCTGGGAGTGATTCCCGAATATCATGGCCTGGGGATCGACAGCCTGATCTACCGCTCCCTTTACGAATCCCTTTTCAGTCCTGATCTGTGGATGGAGATCAACTACGTGCTGGAAGATAACGTCCATATGAATAACGCCATTCGCAAACTGCTGGCCAAACCCCTGCGGCGCTACCGTATCTATCAGCGCGGTCTTTAAGGGAAAATAAAGGAGTGATCACCAAGGTGTGCTGATGTCAGCTGTTGAAACCAAGAGACTCACATCCAGGAACCCTAAATTGCTGCCACTGCTGACAGCTCTGCTGGCGACGCTCATCTGGGCCTCCTCCTTTGTGATCGTCAAGTTCGGCCTGGAGGACCTCGGTCCGCTGACCATAGCTGGCATGCGCTATACCCTGGGTGCCCTGGCCCTGCTGCCCTTCATGCTCCTCAGGCGCCGGGAGAGGAAACCGATACCGGGTAATTTGATGGTGAAGCTGGTTCTGCTTGGTGTCAGTTCCTACACAATCGGCAACAGCGCCCTGTTCTGGGGTTTGAAGTACATCCCTGCTAACAGCGCTTCTTTCCTGATGGGCTTGATCCCGCTGCTGGTGATGATCGGTGGTTCCATCCTCCTGAAGGAAATCCCTTCCGGCCGGCAGGTGCTGGGTGTTGTGATCTCCCTGATAGGCAGTGGGGTGTTTTTCTGGAAGGGATTGAAGCCCGGCGAACCCCTGGGTGTAGCCATCGTGACACTCGGCTTGCTGGGCTTTATGGCTTTCAGCTTGCTGGGCCGGAGCATCGCCCGGGCGAGAACCCTCGACACGCTGGTATTGACCACTCTGCCCCTGCTGATTGGCGGCTTGATCACCGTCTGCCTGGCGCTGATCGTGGAGGGGGTTCCCCATTTCACGCCCCGCTCGATCTGGGTGGTTGTCTGGCTGGCCCTGATCAACACCGCTCTGGGATATCTGCTGTACAACTACGCGCTCCGGGACCTGACGGCCCTGGAAATGAACATGGTCATGAACCTGACTCCCCTGGGGACAGCCCTCTTCAGCTGGGCTCTGCTGGGCGTCAGCCTGGAGCTCTATCAAGGCCTGGGCATGCTGGTGATGATCGCCGGTGTTGTCCTGGTCCAGCTCGGGAACGGAAAGAGGGGAGAGGATCCCCTCCAACCGCGGGAATAGGTGAGTCCGGGGAGCAAACGCTGATGGACGCTGGCAGTCTAATTCTTCTGGTTCAGGCCGTATTATTTGTCTCTGTCCTGATCCGATCCACATTCGGCTTCGGCAATGCCCTGCTGGCCATGCCCCTGCTGGTACTGCTGATCGGGATCAAAGGGGCCTCACCGTTGGTTGCCCTGGTAGGGGTGGTGGTTTCCTTGATGATGGTTTTGCGGGGCTGGCAGGCGCTGCAGTGGAAGGATATCCTGTCCTTGCTGCTGGCATCCATACCCGGCATCCTCCTGGGATTGCTGCTGCTGAATGCGGTTCCAGAGACCATCGTGAAGGCGGTTCTGGGAGTGGTCCTGATCGGTTTTGGGCTTTATAGCCTGCTGGGGGTTCAGCTTCCCAGAGTGGATGGTGGCTGGCTGGTGCTTCCCTTTGGCCTGCTGGCCGGCCTGCTGGGTGGAGCATACAACGCCAACGGACCGCCGGTGGTGATCTATGGGGTTTTCAGGGGATGGAACAAGGACCATTTCAGGGCTTCCCTGCAGGGTTTCTTTTTAATTTCCAGTCTGCTGATCGTCGCTGGCCAGGGTTTGTCAGGATTGTGGACCCCCCAGATTCTCCTCCTTTTTCTGCTCTCTATCCCCCTGGTGGCCCTGGCGGTTTTTCTGGGAGAGCGTCTGGCGTCCGGCATTTCCCAGGACACATTCAATAAATGGATCTATTACTTCTTGATCCTGATGGGGGCCCTGATGTTCCTGTAGGGCTGGGATCAGGAGCTGGATTGGGGGTTTGCCTCCAGGCTCATTAAAGCCTTGGAGAAGAATCCTCCGATACCAAAAGCGGCTGTTAACAGGGCGCTGACGATATACCAGATCTGGATTGAGATCAGATCGGATATCGGTCCGGCCAGGATCAGCCCTAAGGGAGACATAGCGCTGGCCAGGCTGGACACCAGCGTGAACACCCGCCCCTGCATGGCGGGGTCCACAGCGCTCTGCAGAATGGCCATGATTGGGCCGTTGGTAAGTGAGATCATGATTCCCACCACCAGGATGCCTCCGATAGCCGGGATCATCATTTTCTGAGTGGCGAATCCGATCAGGCCCAAGCCCAGAGACAGGCCGATCAAACCCAGCTGGGAGGTGTGGATCTTCTTCTTGAATCCACCCCATATACCCAGGATCAAGCCTCCCGCGACAGCACCCACCCCGAAAGCGGAATTGAACCATCCCAGCTGCAGGGCGTCCCCTTGAAAAAATTCCCGCACCAACAGCGGCAGCAGGGCAAAGGCAGGCCCGATCACCATATTGAGGAACAAAGCCATGGTCAGCAGGGCGACCAGGCCAGGCCAGCGCCTGACGTACGCCAGGCCTACCTTGAAATCTTCCCAGACCGAAGCGGCCAGGCGCTCTTTTTGGGAGAGCTGGGAATTGTCCGGCTGTGGGATGGGGATGAAGAACAGGGGAATGACAGCAAACAAAGCTGAAATAACGTCGATCGTCAAAACTCCCGCCACTGCCAGCGCTTCCAGAAGCAGCGCTCCCAAGGGAGCTGAGATGATGTTCAAGCCGTTAGAGAGGGATGAATTCAGCCCCTGGACCCGGGTCAGTTGTTTGTCGGGTACCATCAGGGAAGTACTGGCTGCCATAGCCGGGCTGTGAAAACCACCTCCCAGAGCACGCAGGAACAGGGCCAGATATACCATCCAGACCCTGGCCCAGCCCATTAAGAACAGGTATGCCAGGATGAGGGTCACCAGCGCAATCCCGCTGTCTGCCAGGATGAGTATTCTGCGCCGGTTCCAGCGGTCGACCAGGGCACCCACAAAAGGACCGAGGACCACGGAGGGTAAAATACCGACCAGCGTCGCTGTGGTCAGCACTGTGGCGCTGCCGGTGGTTTTGGTCAGCCACCAGATCAGGGCGAACTGGACCATCTGGCTGCCCAGTAGAGAGATGGCCTGGCTGGTCCAGATGGTAAAGAAGGGGGCAGCCCACTTTTGAGGTGCGGTTGTAGAAGCAGAGGTCCGATCGCTCATCCGGCTCCTTGTTCTAACGGGAAAATTGTATTATATACACATCCCCTGAGATGTGCGAGGCTCCCGGGGAGTATTCTAAACTGGATTCTCCCGCCTCTGCAGAACCAGCTCAGGAAATTGTCAGTATAATCAAGATGCTGCTCCCGGGTTTGCAGCCTGGCGGCCCCATATGGAGGAGGTTGACATGGTTGAGAATAAATCCCACCCTGTAGAAGATGGAGTTGCGAGGAATGGGGCCATTTGTTGAGCGGCGTTTCAGAGAGCATATTTGCCGGCCGGATCACCGTGGAAGGAATGCCTGTTTAAGGCTGGCTGGAAGGAGAGCGCATGACTGTCTGTCCGCGGAAGTTGGGGCAATCGGATCTGGGTCTTTCCCCCCTGGGGTTGGGCGTGATGCAGTTTGCGGAAGGGAGGGGAGGACTAAAAGGGGTTTTCCCTACCGTACCCGATAAAGAAAGAGAGCAGATCGTCCGGGAGGCTCTGGCGGGAGGGATCAACTGGTTTGAGGTTGCCGGGCTGTCCGGTGGGGAGGGAGGGGAGCGGAACCTGGCGGAAGCCTTGAAAAAGGCTGGCGGGGATCAACATCAGGTGGTGATCGCTGCCAGCTGGTCGCCCTTTCTCAGATCGGCCGGCAGCCTGGCTGGTGAGATCTCTGCTGCCCAGCGGGACCTGGATCCGTTTACAATCGGGCTTTTGCAGATTCCCAGGCGCTGGTCTTTTTCAACCCTTGAGACTCAGCTGAATGTCCTGGCTGACCTGGTCGACCAGGGATTGATCAGAGGGGTAGGAGTGAAGGGGTTTTCCGCCGGGGAGATGCGCCGGGCCCAGGCGCTGCTGGCCAGGCGCGGGATCCCGCTGGCTTCTAACCAGGTGCCCTACAATCTGCTCAACCGGAAAATCGAGATGGATGGGGTTCTGGATACCGCCCGGGAACTGGGAGCGGCGATCATCGCCTCGGCGCCCCTGGCGTCGGGCGTGCTGACCGGAAAATTTCACAGCCACCCGGAGATCCTGGAAGGGATTCCCACTGTACGGCGGCGCAGGCTGGAAAGCCAGCTGGAATCCAGCCGCCTGGTGGTGGATACTCTGGAGCAGGTGGCCGCCAGTTACGGCAGCGAGCCTGCCCGGGTGGCCCTGAGCTGGCTGATCCATCAAGGTCGGGATGTTTTCGCCCTCCCGGGCGCCAGCCGGGTGGAGCATATCCGGGAAAGCCAGGGCGCGCTGGAACTGGAGCTGTCCCCGGATGATCTCAGCCGCCTGAACGAAGCCACCCGGAAATTCCGCTGATCTCAGCGGCCAGAGGATCTTGAAAGCGACCGGGTACTCCCGCCAGTGGATGAAGGGAATGGAGAAGCGGTAATTTATTTGTCCTGTGCCAGGAAATGCGGTAGAATTCACGCTTGACTTAATTTAACAGCAGGTGATTATGATGAAACCTCCCGGTAAAAATCCACGCAGCTATCCCCCATTCTGGGAAAAGTTCATCCCTTTTTTTCTGGTGGTGATAACGCTGGTGGTTTTTGGATTGGTCGCTTTAGCGTTGGCAGTGATTATGGGTGTGTTTCCAGGCAGCTGAGATGGCACTCTGCTCTGGGAAGTAATCAGGTGTGAAAGAAGGAGACGAATATGGGCTTGATCAATACGGTGCTGCCGTTCACTTCCAGTTTGATCAGTTTGATTTTTGCTGGTATCGTGCTCGCGCGTTATTCGCAAAGGCGTGGGACGCATCTGTTGTTGTGGGGCATCGGAATGATCTTTTATGGAATTGGCGGTTTCTGCGAAGGTTATTACGGAACCTGGGGCTGGAATCCTCTGGTTTTCAGGCTGTGGTATTTGTTCGGAGCCATGCTGGTGGCAGCCTGGCTGGGTCAAGGAACGATCTATTTGCTCTTCAAGAAAAGGTGGGCGAACGTTTTGATGGCTGTCCTTGTTTTAGCTTCCGTTTACGGAACCATCCGGATTATTGGGGCTCAGCTTGACCCGGACTTGATGACCTCCAGCCTGCATACGGGCAGTGAGATGAGCGGACATGCGATTATCTCGCCAGGAGTGCGCACACTGACCCCCTTCTTCAATATTTATGGCACCCTTGCTCTGGTAGGCGGGGCCGCCTATTCGGTGTATATCTTCTGGAGGAAAAAGGTGCTTCTCCATCGGACCATCGGCAATGTCCTGATCGCCGTGGGAGCCCTTCTGCCAGCCTTTGGCGGCACCTTCAGCAGGATGGGGATTCCCGGGGCCCTGTATATCTCAGAGCTGCTGGGAGCTGTGATTCTATTCCTGGGATTCCTGCGGGCTGTCACGCCGCTTGGCAACGGGGAGGAGGACACGGAGCCCGGAGTCTAACGGATTTACACTTACACTGAATTTTAATAAAAAAAAACCGCCCGGTCTTGCGGAAAGCCGGGCGGTTTGTGTTTTTACCTTACTGCTTCAAGATCCTTGATGCATCCAGGTGGGGATTTTCATCCCTAGAGAGGTTTGACGTCGACGGCCTGGAGACCTTTGTCTCCCTGCTCAACGGAGAACTCAACCTGCTGTTCTTCGCGCAAGGTTTTAAACCCATCCATCTGAATGGCGGTGTGATGAACAAACACATCATCGCTGCCTTCGCGGGAGATAAAACCAAAACCTTTGGCATCATTGAACCATTTCACGGTTCCAATTTCTTTTTCGGACACTTTTGTAACTCCTTGTTACTTTTTATAGAACTGAAGCAGTGCTGTTAGAACAAAAAAACTGCCCAGTTTCCGCAAGTTTGGGCAGTTCTATCAAGTGCTACCATTACCTACTTCATCTTAACAGTGGCAATACTAGCATACCCGCTCGATTAAGTCAATCCATCCGCCCACCAGTTATTTTGATATCATAAAGGGCAGAAAGGCGCGAATAATGACCTCTACATATATACTCACCCCCTATTTTCTGGATCAACCTCTGCCCGGTCTGGCTGCCCTGGAAGAACCGGGCTGGATAGTCAACCAGGCTAAGCTGTCAGGGATGACCCGGCTGGAGCGCCTGGCGGGACTCCACCAGGGACTGGCCCTCCAGGTCGAGGGGCTGCTGGCGGAGGGGCAGCGGCCGGTCTCGATCGCCGGCGACTGCTGCACGGCCCTGGGCATGCTGGCCGGTTTGACGCGGGCCGGTCTGGAACCCATCCTGGTGTGGTTTGACGCCCACGGGGATTTCAACACCTGGGAGACCTCGCCCAGCGGCTTTCTGGGGGGAATGCCACTGGCCATGCTGGCTGGCCTGGGGGAGCAGACCATCCTGGAGATCCTGGAGATCGACCCGCTTCCTCAGGAGCGGATCACCCTCAGCGATGCCCGGGATCTCGATCCAGGCGAGCGCGAGCTGGTGGCTTCTTCCCATCTGACGCACCTTGAAGACCCCCTGGAGCTGCTGGAAAGGGATCTACCGGAGGGGCCGCTGTGGGTTCACTTTGACACCGATGTGGTGGACCCCGCTTACGTTCCCGCTCAGAACTATCCTGCCCCGGGAGGGCCTTCTCCGGAGGAGATGGAACGGATCTTCCGGCACCTGGTGGACACCAGGGAGATTGCCGCGGTCTCGCTCTCTTCCTGGGCCCCGGACTTGCCCGGAGCGGAGGTGTCCCGTGACATCAGTCTCGCGCTGCTGAGGATTCTGACCAGCTGAGGATTCCTCACAAAGTTTCTTTCCACCCCCACACTCTATCGCTCCCGACCCGCTTCTACCTTCTATCGCTCGCCGACCCGTCCCGCCTTCTACCGCTCGCCGACCCGTCCTCGGGGCGGCAGAAGACCAGGGCGCATCTGCCATCTCCATCCACGCCCGGGGACGGCCGTGGGAGCGTAGTGTGGTCGCTCGCCGCCCCACCTTCTATCGATCGCCGACCCGTCCCGCCTTCTATCGCTCGCCGACCCGTCCTCGGGGAGGCAGAAAAACCACTCCAACCTGGTGACAAATGCCACCTTATTGATGATAATTCAATCAATAGGGGGAATGATGACTTTCTGTCCATTTCATGAAAAAGACCACCTGTACTTTATCACTGGTGCTGTCACAAAATGGATACCTATTCTTAACAGAGCAGAATATAGAAATATCATTCTGAAATAATGGCAGTGGCATCGGACCCACCGACGATTTATGATATTTGCATTTGTAATCATGCCTAATCATATCCATTGGATCTCTCTTCCTATCCCTCCTCATACTATAAATCAAGTTATTTGGACTTTTTCGTCCTATACAGCACACGAAATATTAAGGGTCGCTAGACCCAATGGACACCAAGATTATCTAGATGTTTTTTCAGAACACCCAGAGCCAAGCAAGAAGCATCAAATCTGGCAAGGTTTTCAGGCAAAAAATGTATACAGGTATCGATTTCTGAGACAAAAAATGGAGTATATCCACAATAATCCAAGCAAAAAATATCCATTTCTATATCCTGAGAGAAGTGATTATCCATATTCTTCGGCGTGTTATTACGATCTGGGGGTTGATGCGATTATTGAGATTGATGATTTAAATGATTTTATGGATCACCTCGCCGATTAGTGTCCCGGAACCTCACAATTAGTATTTCTTGCCAGTTGCATATTGAACCATCGCCTATGCCGGGGGACGACCGTGGGAGCACTGTGTAATAGCTCACCGCCCCGTCCCCACCCTCTATCGCTCGCCGACCCATCTCATGGGAGGCAGGAAGTCAGGGTTTTGCTATCCAGCTTTTATTCCCGGGCGGTTTATAATACAGCTAGATCAAGTCGAAACTCTACCAGTATCAATCCGATAAGCTGAGAGGATCCTATGAAACCGTTCCGGAAGCATGTGGCGCTGGCAGTGGATGGGGGCGGCATCAAGGGGGTGGTGGCCTCCCGGGCTATCGCCGTCCTGGAAGAATATCTGCAAACCCCGGCTTATCAGGTCTTCAGTCTGCTGGCGGGCACATCCACGGGAGCGATCATCACGGCCGGGATTGCCACCGGCTTGTTCGGGGAAGAGCTTCACAGTCTTTACTGCCAGATGGGTCCGGAAATCTTTAAGCCCACCTGGCGGTCAGCCCTCTGGCCACTGACCCGCTACCGCTACCCGCTGGATCCGCTCCGGAAAGCTCTGGAAGCTCAGCTGGGGACCAAGACCATGGGGGATTTCTGGTCGGACGACCACCCGGTTGATCTGGTGATCACCGCCTTTGACCTGGTGGAGAACAAAACCCTCTTTATCAAACCCTTCAAGGAAACCGGCCCTGAGGAGCCCTGGCCGGTGGTCAAAGCTGTGCTGGCCTCTTCCGCTGTGCCGTCCTATTTCCCTCCAGTGGAGAACCGCTATGTCGACGGTGGGGTGGGATCCTACCACAACCCCTGCTATGTGGCTGCTTATGAGGCTGAGTTCGTGCTGGGCTGGGACCCGGTAGAGACCACCCTGATCAGCCTGGGCACCGGCCGGGAGCCTCACAACCTGAGCCCTGACCAGATCAAAGCTTTCTGGCCCTGGCACTGGATCGGCCCTGTACTGGGTGCCTTCCAGGAATCGGCCGATGACCAGCAGGTCCATCTGGTTGAGACCTTTTTCCCGGAGCTGGATTTCCGGCGCTTTCAGGTGGAGCTGGATGGCCCCTACCCTCTGGATAATCCCGAGAACATCCCGGCCCTGACCGCTTATGGCGACCGCCTGGGAGAGCTGATCATCTCTGACCAGCTCGATGGGGCTCTGGGCATCCAGCCGAAAAAAGCGCCCCCTCCGCGGCCGACCTCCTGAGCGGCTGCCCGGACTTCTGACAAATCGTTTACCTTCCCATGGTAAAATCTAAGCCAATTCATCAAGGTCATTTTCTGGCCCCGGCCTGGCCGGAAGCGAGGGCGCTGCCGCGTTGAATCCCCCAGCGACGAATTCATGAGAGCACATCTGAGCCCGGGACGGGTATTGAACATCATCTGGATCAGCATACTGCTGGTGATCGCTGTAACCGGATCAGGCGTCGATCCAGCAGATCCACTGGAGCAGATCCGGGCCTTTTCACGGGCTTATGAGTTTGATTATGTGACCTGGACTCTGGGGGCGCTGGTCAGAAAGCTGTCCCAGGCCGCCCTGGAAGTGGACAGCTACCTGCCTCCGGTGGAACAGCGCCAGCTGGTCCTGGATTATCTGGAACTGAAAAACCAGGCCAATCAGCTCGAGAATGAACTGACCTGGCTGATCGCTGATCCCGAGCAGAGTGGGGACCAGGCGCGACAGGTTGCTCTCCAGGGGGAGCTGGCCCGGCTGACCGCTCAACGAGAAGATCTGGCGCCTTATGTGGAGCAGGTGCTCCAGCACCAGCTGGATTCCGCTTTAATGGAGCTGGACATGTCCCTGGGAGGCCAGCTGGTCCCTCCCGTCCTGTTCCGCTCAGAGCCTAATTCCTATGCCCTGATCGTCTCTCCCCGGGATGAGATCCGCCAGCAGGCCAACATCATGCTGGTGCGGGGACTGACCCTGGACGAGATCACCAGCCTGGAAAGCGCGATCGAGGCATCGGTGGATGTCTCTGCCCTGGTGGTGGGAATCGGTGGGGTAGGCCTGTACCCTTCCATGATCATCGAGTCGGGCAATATCGATTGGCTGATCCATGTCATCGGCCATGAATGGACCCACAACTATCTGTTCCTGCGGCCGCTGGGACTCGCTTACAGCAGCAGCCCCGAGCTGACCACGATCAATGAGACCATCGCTGACCTGTCTGGCGATGAGATCCAGAGGGAGACCTTTCGGCTCTTTTATCCGGAACTCCTGCCACAGGAACCTGCCCAGGGAGTGCAGGGGACCACTGTGTCTGCGGGTTCTAGCGGCCAGGTCGCAGCTCCCCCCGGGGAGCCTCCGCCCTTCGATTTCAGGGCGGAGATGCACACCACCCGCCTGGAAGTTGACCGGCTGCTGGCTGAGGGGAAGGTCGAACAGGCGGAGGAATATATGGAGAGCAGGCGGGCCTTCTTCTGGGAGAACGGCTACCAGATCCGCCGCCTTAACCAGGCTTACTTTGCTTTTCATGGATCCTATGCAGCCGAACCCGGGGGAGCAGCCAGCCAGGAAGGGGTCGATCTGGGGGCGGAGCTGAGAGAGCTGAAGGCCAGGACAGCCTCCTACCGGGATTTCATGCACCTGGTGGCCTGGAGATGGCGCCTGGAGCAGTTCGAAGCTCTTTTTAAGGACAATCCCTAGGACCTGGAGCTGACCTTATAGATTTATTAGAACGCCTCAATTGTCATAAGGGTAAATGAAACTTGGTACAATTGGGGGACAGCATATCTTAGGAGGAAGTGTGAAAAATATTAAACCTATTTTAATGATATTACTGCTGGGTGGCCTGC
>JANTFT010000005.1 GCA_024763275.1 Anaerolineales bacterium
CTTCCCGGATAACCTGGTGCTGCTGCGGCCAGCTGATCCAGATAATAGATTGTTTGAGCTGCTACCTGTCCTGCGGGAGCAGACCCCCCAGGGAGGGAGGGCAACCGCTTATGTCTGCCAGAATTTCCAGTGCCAGGCGCCAACAACGGATGTGGAGGAAATGCTCGATTTGCTGAGAGGGGGCTGATCTCCCTCCCTGCTTCCCGGATAATAAAAAAAACTCACCCTGAGATCTCAGGGTGGGTTTACGTTTAACAGCCAGCGGTTGCCTCGCTGTGTGAGGGTTGCTTGTGTTCTGAGAAAGTACAGACTGCTGAGATGAATTCTGGTGCTTCCCCTGGAAGACTATAGAGATCAGGTTACCCATAATGGATAATTGGTCCAGAAGTTATTTCTAATCAAATGTTTATTGGTATACTCAATCAAAATATTTGAAGCTGGCAGTCAAAAAGGGATCACCATGGACATATGCGTTGATTTTGACGGCACGCTAGTTGACCACCACTTTCCTGAGATCGGCCCACCAGTGCCAGGAGCCCTGGAATGGCTGGAAAAGTTCCAGCGAGCCGGCGCCCGGTTGATTTTATTTACCATGCGGTCGGATGGGGGAGGGTTTGGGGATGTATTGTCCCAGGCTGTGTCCTACCTGGAGGAGAACGGCATCCAGCTCTTTGGAGTCAACGTGAATCCTATCCAGAGCAGCTGGACCAGCAGCCCAAAAGCCTACGGGGAACTGTACATTGATGACGCGGCGTTCGGCTGTCCTCTGATCCAGCTGGAAGGTTTCCAGCGCCCCTGTGTGGATTGGAGTGTGGTTGGTCCAGGGGTGATGGAGATTCTCCAGAAATGAAATCAAGAAATTTCGAGAAGATTCGTTTTCAGTAGTTGGCTGGATCTGGTAACCAGTATAGAGGAAAATTGTTAATATCATAAAAGCTTATTATTCTTATTAGGTAAGGAGGGGAGGTATGTCATCTCAGGCAGAAGATCTGGTAAAGAAATTATTGAAAAGCGCTGATATTGAAGTCAATGGGTCACATCCCTGGGATATCCAGGTGCATGATGATCGGTTCTACGATCGAGTTCTGAAGGAGGTTGCCCTGGGCCTGGGGGAATCCTATATGGATGGCTGGTGGGACAGCCAGGCGATCGATCAGTTCATTGACCGGGCGCTGCGGGCAAGACTGGACCAGGTGATCAAAGGCAACTGGAAAATACTCCTGCAAGTCCTGCGAGCGAAACTCTTCAACCTGCAAAGTTCAGCCCGGGCCTTTCAAATCGGTGAACGCCATTATGACCTGGGGAATGACCTTTACCAGGCCATGCTTGACAAGCGTCTGAACTACACCTGTGCCTACTGGAAAGAAGCTTCTACCCTGGATGAGGCCCAGGAGGCAAAACTGGACCTGGTCTGCCGCAAGATCGGCTTGAAACCTGGGATGAAGGTCCTGGAACTGGGCTGCGGTTGGGGCAGTTTTGCCAAGTATGCGGCGGAAAAATACGGGGTGGAGGTGTTGGGCGTGACTGTCTCTGAAAAGCAGGTCGAGCTGGGGCGCGAGCTGTGCCAGGGGCTGCCGGTTGAGCTCCGGCTGCAGGACTACCGTGAGGTAGAAGGCCAGTATGATCGGGTGATCTCTATCGGCGTCATGGAGCACGTGGGTTACAAGAATTACCGCACTTATATGGAAGTGGTCGACCGCACCCTTAGACCTGGCGGAGTGGGATTCTTCCACACCATTGGATCCAATACCAGTGAGATCCGCACCAATGCCTGGACCGAAAAATACATCTTCCCTAACGGAATGCTGCCCTCCATAGCCCAGCTTTCCCGGGCGATGGAAGGCCTGTTTGTGATCGAGGACTTGCATAACATCGGACCTCATTACGACCCGACCTTGATGGCCTGGCATGCCAATTTCGAGAAAGCCTGGCCGGATCTGCAGGATAAGTATTCAGAGCGCTTCTACCGCATGTGGCGTTATTATCTGCTCAGCAGCGCAGGAGGGTTCCGCTCCCGCATGAATCAACTCTGGCAGGTGGTTTTCACCCGCCCGGGGGACCCGCAGCCTGACTGCCGGATTTCATGAAAAGATACCAGGTGGTGATTGTGGGGGGCGGTCCGGCCGGAGCGGCCTGCGCCCGTAAGCTGGTGGAGGCAGGGATGGACTGCCTGGTGGTGGATAAGGCCAATTTCCCCCGCCAGAAGACCTGCGCGGGCTGGGTCACCCCTTCCGTATTTGCTGACCTGGGAATCGTTCCAGAAGACTATCCTTTCGATCTAACGGTGTTCCCACGTTTAAAGATCTTCCTCAACGGTTTCCCAATAACCCGACCGGGCAGACAGTATGCCATCCGCAGGCTGGAATTTGACAGCTGGCTGCTGGATTTATCCCGGGCAGAGTTCTTGAGGCACGAAATCAAAGAAATCCGCAAAACAGAACAGGGCTACAGCCTGGATGGCGTTATTGAAGCCCAGGTCCTGGTTGGCGCTGGTGGGACCCACTGTCCGGTGGCCCGGATGGCGCGGAAGGAAAGCGGCCAGAAGAGAGGGGCGCGGATAGTGGCCCTGGAGAGCGAATACCGGATCAACTGGCAGGACCCGGTCTGCCGGCTGTGGTTCCTTGAGAACCAGCTGCCGGGTTATGCCTGGTATGTCCCCAAGAAAGGGGGATACCTTAACATCGGGGTTGGGGGGAATGCTCAGGTTTTAAAGGAACGGGGAAGCTCAATCCAGGAGCACTGGGAGTACCTGGTGGGAAAGCTGCTTCATCTGGGGCTGCTGGAAGACCAACCGGAGGATCCCCGGGGCTATGTCTATCATTTGCGGGGCGGGGATGAACCCCCGGGAGGGAAAGACCTCTACCTGGTTGGCGATGCGGCCGGGTTGGCGACCCTGGATATGGGAGAGGGCATCGGTCCAGCCATCCGCAGCGGTCAGCTGGCGGCAGAAGCGATCCTCGGCCAGGGGGTTTATTCTGTCTCCCGAATCCCCCGGTATTCCCTGCTGCCGGTCGGGCTGCGCTGGCTTGTGAGCTGATAAGCAGTATTTCCCAAAAGGTCGGTACCGGGATATAGGGAGGGGTATGAGCCTTAGAAAATTGTTGACGATGGGTATCTTAGTGACTTTCCTTGGGGCAGCCTGCCAGGCTCGGTTTTCCCAGGAAAACACCCCTGCTGGGGATGAGTTAGAGGAAAACCGACCCCCGGCTCAGGAAACCGCAAGCCCTGATCTGTCTCCCCCGGGAGAGGTCCCTATCAGTGAACTGATCCAGCCGGAAGATCTGGTCTACCAGGGCTTTTTCAGGCTGCCGGGCCCATCGGGCGGATCGAATTGGGACTACAGCGGCCAGGGCCTGACCTTTTATCCAGAAGGTGATCCAGGAGGAGCTGATGACGGCTTTCCCGGCTCACTATTCGGATTCGGCCATGATCATCAGCTTTACGTCTCCGAGATCAGCATTCCGGCGCCGGTGATAACCAAAAATATTGATGAAGCGTCCACAGCTGCTACCCTGCAGTCCTTTGCTGATCTGACTGGAGGTATCTTCTCACCGGAAGATATGATCATGCCCCGGGCGGGCCTGGCGTACCTGGCCATCCCTGAACCCAGGCTGCATTTCACTTTCGGGCAGCATCTCCAGGAATTTGAAGCCTCTCACGGCTGGGCTGGACTGGACTTGTCCCGGCCGGAAGCCAGGGGTCCCTGGGCTTTTAATGGGTACTCTAATTACGTTACCGATGATTACCTGTTCGAGATTCCCCCTTCCTGGGCGGCTGCCATTGCTCCCGGACCGCTGCTGGCCAGCGGCAGAGCCCGGGAAGGACTGTGGAGCGGGCGGGGTCCCGCGCTTTTCGCCTACTCTCCGGGAGATTTGCAGAATCCGCTGCCAGCGGGGGGGACCCTGACCGGGATTCTGCCCCTGCTGCTGTACGGGGAACAGGAACCCGGCCTGCCGGAAATCACCAGCACCCCAGAACAGGCAGTTTCTGAATACCGGGAGGCTGACCACTGGTGGGGAGGTGCCTGGTTGACTGCTGGAGATGCGGCGGCGGTTATCTTTGTGGGAACCAAAGCTCTGGGAGATGAATGGTACGGATTCTCCAACGGGGTGGTCTGGGAACATGATTGCGCCGAGCAGTCGCCGCCCAGCTGCCCTGAGGTTCCAGAATGGCCTAATGACGACCGCGGATTCTGGGCGGAAGATTATCAGGCCCAGATCATCTTCTACAACCCTGCCGAGCTGGTGGAAGTTGCCAGAGGATCTCTGGCAAGCTGGGAACCCCAACCCTATGCGACTATGGTCCTGGATGACTACCTACTAAGTCCGGCGCTGGATCCCCGGATCTATAAAAGGGACCTGGTAGGGGCAGTGGCCTTTGACCGCCAGGACGGCAGGCTGTATGTGATCGAGCGGCTGGCGGATGAATATCAATCAGTTGTCCATGTCTGGCAGATCAGCGACTGACATTTGCGGGATACGGTATGATTGCGTTGTCGGGAAATAATCTGAACATTTACGGCGGTTTGTTCATTCTGCCGGGGAGTGTGATTTGAAAATCATTCATCTTTCTGATTTGCACATTGGAAAGTCAAATAATTACGAAAAAGCCCGGGAAATTGTCGCCTGGATCCTCGAGAATAAAGAGATCCATAGGGCGGAAGTGGTGGTGATCAGCGGGGATGTGGTTGATGATGGGGAGGATTGGCAGTTCAAGCAAGCCGCCGAATTGATTTCCCGCCTGCGTGAAGGGGGATACCCGGTACTGGTGGTACCTGGTAATCATGATTATGGGCCGGATGGCTACCGCGAAAACCCCCGCAGCCAGCAGGGATTTCAGGAGTATATTTCTCATACAAACGAGTATCCAGCGGTCTACATAGTAGGTGGCCAGGGATTTGTCCTGCTGGATTCCATGCTGGAGGAAATGCGCCACCACGAGATCTGGGGAGCACAGGGATATCTTGGGGGTGAACAGCTCCTGAAGCTGGACAGGATCCTGGAAGAACTCGCGGAAAATCCAGGGGTTGAGAATGTCATTGTGGTACTGCACCACCATCCCTTTGATTACCTTTTTTATCATGGCCTGCGGGACCACGAGGATTTCAAGGGAGTGATCGCCCGCAGGAAAGGAGCCCCTCCCCGGGTGAACGTCCTGCTGTTTGGTCACAAGCATCTGGAACATCGCTTTAACGACCCGGATGATAACATGGAGGTCCTTTACGGCATTGACCTGATTTACGCTTCAGGCCAAACAGTGGAACGGGATCAGGACGGAAAGATGGTCCTGCCCGTGATTGACCTGCAGAGGAAAGAAATTCTGCGCTACCATATCCCATGAGATAGGAGCGGGACTGCGTTTGCCGGCAGATTATGAAAGGAAAACTCGTTTTCTTACAGGGAGCTCGGGCAGGTTTACCAATCGCCCTGGGTTATTTCCCCATCGCCATTGCCTTTGGAGTACTGGCCGGTCAGGCGCAGTTCAGCTGGCAGGAGGCGACCCTGATGTCTCTGCTGGTATTTGCTGGAGCCAGCCAATTCGTGGGTGTCAGCATGCTCCTGTCAGGAGCAGGGGGATTGCAGATCATCGCCGCTACATTTTTCATCAATCTGCGCCATTTGATCATGAGCCTGTCAGTGAACGATCGAATGCGGGATTTTCGGCCGCTCCAGAAAGCCACCCTATCCTTTTTTATCACCGATGAGACCTTTGGGCTGTTAACCCTGGGAGAGGATAAGTGGTCCGGGAAAACCCCTCCTGGTTATATGGCAGGTCTGATGCTGACTGCTTACCTGGGTTGGGTATCCGGATCGGCGGTAGGAGGTCTGGGAGCTGAATTCATTCCCCCGCAGGTTACCACGGCGATGACTGTGGGATTATATGGCTTGTTCATCGGGTTGCTGGTACCTCCAGCCAGGAAGACACGTTCCTACGCGTTGATCGCCCTGGCCAGTATGCTGATCAACTGGATTCTGAGTCTGGTGATGGCTGGAGGCTGGGCGCTTGTGCTGGCCGCTATGCTGGCCGCAGGGATGGGGATATACCTGATGGAGGAGGACCAGTGAGGAACCTGGCTATCATTCTGGGAATGGCTGGGGTTACATACCTTCCCCGGCTGCTCCCGGCTCTGTTTATGGGCCGGGTAAACTTTCCACCCTGGTTCCAGAAATGGCTCAGAAGTGTTCCTTACGCGGTGCTGGGAGCATTGATCTTTCCGGGAGTTCTGCTGGTCGACAGGGACCAGCCCTGGTTGGGGCTGGCAGGGGGCCTGACAGCAGTGGGTCTGTCCTTCCTGAATCTGCCCCTCACTCTGGTAATGGCTGGGTCCATCACCGCAGTATTCCTGCTGCAGTTGTTGGTTTGATGACTATCAGAGCAGAAAACGAAGCAGTCCTTGGAGTGCTGGCAAGGCGATCTTCAACCGGAGGTAAGGAACTGGAATTAATTGGCTATAATGGTGGTAAGTTGGCTGATCCTCTATCCGGAAAAGCAAACGGAGAGTTCTTAGCTGGATTCGGGAGGAATACCGCAGATGAGTCAGGGTAATGAATCCGATCTGGAATACCTGCTAAAAAACATGCAGCCGGTCCTGGAAGACCAGGAGCTGGTTTTCTGCCCCATGCCTGTCGAAAAGGCAGAGGATTACTTTACCATCTGCCAGGGTTATTACCGGGAGCGGGAAGGTGTCACCATCATTATCGACAGACATCTGGCAGATCTGGATCAGCTCGAGTATGAGTTTGTGTTCAAAAGAATCACTCTGGAAGTGTATTCCAGCCTGGGGGCAGTGGGCTTTCTGGCCAGAGTCACTGAAATTCTGGCTGCCCAGGGCATCAGCGTCAATGTGATTTCCGCATATCATCATGATCACCTGTATGTGAGGTCGGAGCAGGCAGGCCAGGCGCTTGAGATTCTGCTGTCCTGGCAGGATAATTTGACGGAGTGATCTGCCCGCTCCCTTCCAGGAACGATGTGAAGGCCAGGGGTCAAATCAAGGCGGGTCGCATGATCCCTGGTACCTATACCGAGGAGTGAGTATGAAGAGCTGGCAGTGGATTATTCAGCTGGTGCTGGTGGTGGGGTTGATTGTGGTAGGGATATATGTGGGTGTGTCAGTCCAGAACACAATCTCCAACCAACTGGAGCCTGTTCGAGATATGACCGGAGCGCTTTCCACCCAGGTGGCAGTTGTTCTTCACCCCACTCCCACGATTCTTCCGGACCCGGTCACTATCGTGCATGAGGTCCGCAATCTTGCCCGGCTGGAAACCATCAAATTTTCGCTGGAAAAGATCATCACCGCTGAGATTCGCCAGGGAGTTTTCGACTGGTTGGTGGGTGATCGGCTGCTATTCGTCGCTCACGGGGAAGTCATAGCCGGAGTGGATTTGAACAAATTGAATCCGGAGGATTTGCGGGTAGAGGGCAGCGTACTCTATGTCACCCTCCCTGATCCGGAGATATTCGTGGTGGCCATCGATAATCAGAAATCTTATGTTTATGACCGGGATACTGGCATCTTCACCAGGGGCGAGGTCAATCTGGAGACCGAGGCCCGCCGCGCGGCTGAGCTGGAGATCGAAAAAAGTGCTCTGGAAGACGGCATTCTCGACCTAGCGGCCCAAAATGCCGAAAGTTACCTGAGTCGGCTTTTCCGGGATCTGGGGTACCCGGAAGTGATCTTCGAGTGAAGTCCTCCATCTGTACTTGTCGATGTTGGCTCAGTCGTGGTCGGGAACAACGAATAGACCGGGATCCCGCAGGACGTAGATCAGAGCTTCCGGGTTATCATCCAGGAAATCTTCCACAAAACCCCGCAGGCTCAGCTGAGGGGATCCCCGGTCTGGAATAGCGTCCATCCGATAGGTATTGTGCAGTTCTTCCGGATCCATCTCACTGAGTATCTTAATGTGGCCTTCTCCCAGGGATTTTAATATCCTCAAATTGTCAACCGGTTTCTGATTACCGATTTGAAAAGTCTCCAGGCTGCATTTATGGTCGATCACCCAGCCCAGGGCCTGGTTGAGGTCCATATCCCGGATTGCTTCCATGCTCTCTTGATAGCCGGCCGATCCTGGGCCATCCTGGCAGGGGGCCACTGCCAGGACTGTCCCGCCGGGCTTTTTTGCTGCATTCCAGGCCGCGTGGATTCCTTTTCCTGATTGGAAGAGGTTGATTCCCAGCTCACCAACGGAAACGATCACCAGGTCGCCAGGTTCAGCCACATGGATTACCCGTCGTTCAGAGAGCAGTTCATTGGCCAGGTCGTGCAGGGCGAAGAGATCCCCAGCGTTGAGAGCAGTGATCTCGCCATGGTCGATGATGGCATCGATGCAGAACACGGGTGTGTGCTGCTGGATACGAGCGGTCATTTCTTTGATGTCCCCGATCACCGGGTTCCTGATCGTATTGCCCAGGCGGCACTCGGTATTAAAGCCAGTTGTCTTATCGAACATTAATATGTGATTGGTATTGGTGGTGGCCCTGCCGGCGATTCCCGGAACCAGCTGCTTGACAGTGCCAGCTACTCCGGCGAAATAGTGATATTCTGAATCGGTTACCGGGATCAGCAAACTGGCGTTGATGGCTTCCTGGTTGATGGTGATGGGGGTGCCCCTGCTGGAAAATCCCAGATCGGCCAGATTTTGCTGATCATTATGGATCAGAATCTGGTCCTTGAATTCTTTGTAGATGTCTTCGCCCAGGATTTGCTGACTGATCTCCTCCGGGGTAGGAGGGCGGTGTGTCCCGCTGGCGATCATCAGACCCAGATCCTCTTTTTTCACCCCGCAGTCCTGCAATAGATAATCCAGCAGGTGGGGATACAGCAAACGGGTGTGCAGGTTTGGACGGGTGTTATCATCGGCAATCACCACTACCTTATTCCCTGGTTTCCGGCAGCTCTTCTCAATAAGCTCTTTCAATGGAAGGGATCGGAGGGGATTTTCCAGAACCTGGATCAAGCTCCCTTTGGGATCGGTAACGGCTGAATTCATTTCAGGCGAGTCGATGACCCTGATCCTGCCCCGATCATCCGGGAGGAAATGATCGATTTCCTCTGCTCCATAATCAACGCTGATGTCCAGATAGCTCATAAGAAGTCTCACCTCTTGAATGGATTGACATGGTTTCCTGTATTCACATAATCTACAACACCCAGGGGAAATAAGCAAGGTCCAAGGGTGGTTTTCCCCTGGGAAGCGTTGATTTAGCTGGTGGACAGCCCAGGCCGGGTCAGAGAAGGTTGAGCCTGACAGCCAGCTCTTCCGCGGCTTGAAATTCCTCCCGGGTATTCAGGTTCATAAAAGTGTGCTGTGATCCCGCTGCTGCGGTGGTCTCATCAGGGTCCAGAACCAGAATCTTTGCCTGAGCGTGCCAGGCTTTCATCCGCCACAGATCTTCCCTGATGGCGTCCCGAACCAGAGGCAGGCAGGCTTCGCGGTGATAGACAGCGTGGAGCGGTTCTGATCCGTGGGGCGAGCTTGGCAGGACGGCATCAGCCCGGGTAGAGCGGATCCTGTCCAGCAGGGTAGCCAGCAGGGAAGGGCTGGCAAAAGGCATGTCGGCGGCGATCAGCCCCACATAATTGGTCTGGGAGACTTCCAGGGCAGTCAGCAGCCCCCCCAGAGCACCTCTGCCCTGGATGGTATCCTGGAAGACAGGTAAACCCAGAAACTGGTAGCCAGCCGGCTGATTGCTGATCACCAGCATCTCGCTGTCTAATTCCCGGAAGCGGTCCCGCAGCCGCTGGATCAGGGGGATTCCCAGAAAGGGCATCAGAGCTTTATCCATCCCCATCCGGGTGGATCCTCCCCCTGCCTGGAGTATGACGGTCAACATGTTCAGATTATAATGAAGAGGAAGGTTTTGGTACAGCCCGTTAGAATGAGGGGGTTTGATCCCCTGAATCCGCAGGATCACCGTGATCAATTTTCCAGAACCAGCTCACTGGTGGAAAGAACCGGGAATGATACCCTGTACTGCCTGGCCTGCGCCCATACCTGCCGGCTCAAACCAGGGCAGCGGGGAGCCTGCAAGATCCGTTATAACCGGGATGGCGAGCTCTAGGTTCTTTGGGGATATGTCTCCTCATTCCCGGTTGATCTGATCGAGAAGAATCCTTTTTACCGCTTTCCGGCCGGAATATAAAATACGCGATAAGCCCAGAATCTCAAACGGCCAGATCCTCAATGCAGCTGAAATTGGGTCTCAGGAGGGGTTGGAGTATGTTTACGGGAGAAATCTGCCCGGCATTCTTGGTGAATATGAACATACCTGGTGCTCTCAGTCCCAGGCACCCCTGATCAAAAGGGTGGGTTTTTCAGTACAGCTGTAACGCGTCATCAATGAGGGGAAATATCCGGACTGTAGAGCGCAGATCCCGGGAGTATGGAGAGAGTTCCCGGCTTGATAGAATAGAGATATACCTGGCCCAGCCGGTGAGAGTTCTATTTTGATATTTGCAGCCTGAGGACTTTCTGGTCGATCCCCCCGAACTGGTATTTATACGTTTCGTCTCCCCGCATGAAATCCACTTTGCTTTTCCCATTCTCAATTGCCCAGCGGATGATCTTTCCCAGCAGTACCCACCCCGGTGAGATATTCTCGAACAGGGTGTTGATACCCGAGTTGTAGATCCAGATCTGGCCATCAAAGTCGAAATTGAGATATCCTGCAGCTTTAATATCCCCTACCTGTAGAAAAGCTAGCTGCAGCCAGCAAGCCTGGAAGGCTTCCCTGGCTGACGCTTTCATCTGCTGGACCATAGCCGCGGTCAGGAATCGCTCCTTTTCGGGATGGTTGGCCATCAGTTCCAGGAATTCATCCAGTTCCTGGTCAAGCAGGTCAGGATCTTCAGTGATATACCAGGAAACCGGCAGAAAATAGTTTTCGGCCTCCCTGATCTTTTTTTCGATATCCCGTCGATAGCGGTCTTGGAGGTTCCCGAGATAAGCTTCCCAGGTTTCCGGCAGAGGCAGGTAGGGAGCCGTCTGCAAGACACTCTCTGTCAGTTTGAGTCCGGCTTTTCGAGCAGCGTCCCGGAGATAAGGAAGTGAAGGCGAGTCTTCGGGCAGATTGTACAGATCCAGGGATTCCCATCCCGGAAGGTCCTGGCCCTGCAGGAAGGCAATGGAATCCTCGATGACCGCGGGCAGGTGGTCCGGCCTGGCGATGAAGTCCAGATAATCTGAGATTTCATGACTTCCCAGAAACATGATCCGGCCGTCTGTGATGAAAAAGGGGGCGATACCGTCCAGCAGCCCCGCATCGTCCCTGTGGAGCAGGATGGCCAGTTCCCCATGCTCCCATTCTCTCCCGCCCATTGTTTGCCACCAGCTGGCCAGGAACTCATGTCTGAGAAACGGCACGTGACTTGCACTGGATTCCAGCAATGCATTCCAATCCTCTTTGAGGGTATGAAAATCAGGTTCGTTTTGGATCAGTTCTATACTCATTCAGTCCTCAAGCGGGATGGTTGGAGCTGCCTTTCCAATTTTACCAGTATAATAAGGGCAGCTATACTATCAACCGGACAAAATCGCTATGGCTACTCCTTTTAATCTGAATATCCTGCCGATATCGCACCAGAATGGGAGAACGGTTTCTGCTCTTCCCGGGTTGTACACCGCCAATCCTCCCAGGAGGTGCCCCAGAAGGAGAGCACAGGAAAAGCTCATCCTGCACCTGCATCTGAGCGGCAATGCGCCCCTTTCAGATACTGCCATGTTCCAGCTTCTTACGAAACTTTCCGAGGTCTATTTTGAAACCGATGGATCCACAACCTCGGCGCTCAGGAATGTGACCGATGTGCTCAACAAGTATCTGCTGGACAGGAATTACCGGGCCGCCTCCCGGGGCCTGAAAGCCACCGGGTACCTGACCCAGGTGGTACTCCGGGAGAACAGGATCTTATTAGCCCAGTGTGGACCTAGCTACCTGTACCAGGTCACTCCCGATAAAGTTGAGGATCTGCACGACCCTGATCTTTCAGGCGCGGGACTTGGCCTGGGAAAGACCTTTAAAGTTCGCTATCATCAGATCGATCTCCAACCTCACCAGTTCCTGATTCTCACGCCCCAGAAACCCCGCACCTGGACTGAGAACCTGTTCAAGACACTCCCGCGCTTGAAATTCTCCGCTCTAGTGGAGCGTCTGCTGCATAAGATCGAAGGAAGTTTGGAAGCAGTTTTGATCTTCCCCCTGGAAGGTGATGGGTCTTTAAAAATCCTCGAACCCAATTGGGCGGTGACCGGGGGAATTGCGAATCTGCCAGAACTGGAACAGGTCACAGAACCTGAACCGGAGACTGTTCCAGCCCCGGAGAAGGTTCCTCCTTACCCGAGAGAGGAATTCCAATCACCTATCCAAATCTCCGAAGGAGATCAGATTCCTTCCCCGGACGCGGACAAAGCCCCGGGTAGGCCTGCCCAGGCCCCTCCAGCCCCAGAACATGGGGAAGCAGGAAGTGTGAAGAAGCCAGACCTGGCTTACCAGGTAGCGGAGGAGCTCAGTCCCAGATTGGAGCAGGTCCGGCAGTCCGAGGCTTGGAGAGTTTTCAGTAAAATTGGCGGACAGGCAGGAACAGCTGCCAGAAAAGCCTGGCAAGGCCTGCTGGGATTGATCAGCAAGACCCTTCCCGACGATCAGATCCTGGATCTTCCTTCCTGGACCTTGAGTTTGATTGCTATCGCGGTCCCGCTGCTGATGGTGATTATTGGCAGTTTCTTTTACATTCACAGGGGAAGGAACCATCTTTACCAGGAGCACTTCTCCCAGGCACAAACGCTGCTGGCACTGGCTCAAACCCAGCTGGACTCTCCAGAGTACTACCAGACCATCAGCCAGGCTTTGGATCAGGTTTTGGAGGCCCGCAGCTATCAGCAGACAGAAGAGGTGGAAGATCTGTATAATTCTCTTCAGCTGGAGCTGGATGACCTTGACCAGGTCACCCGTTTGGATTACCAGCCTTTATTCAGCAGGGGACTCGGGGCAGATGTGACCATATCTCAAATAGTTGTCACTGCCTGGAACGATCTGTACATGCTCAACGCGGACCAGGGGACTGTGATCTGGGCTCAGTCCAATCCCGATGGTTATCAGATCATCGATCAATTCAACTGCGGTCCGATCGCGGGGCCTGTAACGGTAGGTCCGCTGGTGGATATCGTTGCCCTGCCGACCTCTCAGGAGGATCAGGCCACCATCCTGGGCATTGACAGCAACCACACCATGATCTTCTGCTACGCGGATCTATCGGAAACGCCGGTCATCTTTGAGGACACCTCCTATACGCTTGGCCGCGGACCGGTCAAAGCGATCACGGTATCCAGCAGCGCTCCCTACAACCTGTATATTCTCGACCCTGAAAAGCGGGCCATCTGGATAGAGTACCAGAGCCAGAATTACCATGAGGGTTCAGAATACTTTGGGGCGATCGATTCTCCGGAGATGGCCGATGCAGTTGATCTGGCAACCTCCGGCAGCGAGCTGTTCATCCTTCATGAGGACGGCTATATCACCAAATGTGTCACCGAAAGAGCGGATTCAGACCCCCTGTGCACAACACCATTCGAATTTGCCGACCCCCGGCCGGGGCATGAGTCCGGACCATTCATTGCCGGAGCGGATTTTAATTCTTTTGTGATCAAAGGTTCGCCAGGAATGGCGGTTTATATGCTGGATGCTGAGGAACAAGCGCTGTACAGGTTCAGCACCCAGCTGGAGTTTCAGGAGCAGTTCCGGCCGTTTGAGGGAATCATCGACGGACCGGCAACTGCCTTTGCGGTAACCATGAGTGACCGGGTATTCCTGGCTGTTGATGACCAGGTTTATACTGCGCAGCTTTTACCCTGATCTTCAAATGGATTAAGATAAAAAGGCCCCGAGATCTGCAGGGATCAGGGGCCTTTCTGATTCATTTTCTGGTATTTGCCCTTGGTTTATTCTTCTTCCTCGTCCTCCTCTTCATCGAAAAGCTCTTTTCCAGGAGCCTGCAGCAGGAGGGCTGTGATGTTGTCATACCCTCCTCGCGAATTTGCCAGGTCAATCAGCCTGCCCAGGAGCGCATTAGGGTCATCTCCGCTGGAGAGGGTACTCAGGATCTCTTCGTCAGCTACCAGGTCGGTCAGCCCATCTGAACAGAGCAGCACCTGGTCGCCGGGAATCAGCGGTAAGCCTTGATTCGCCTTGGCCTGCTCCTTATTTTCATCAGCGTCCAGGTAAAGGCGCAGATCCGGCTGAATGGGATCGGCTGATCCCAGGTAGCTGCGGATCAGGTGCCTGCGGGGATGAATACGGGCTTCTTCCTCAGTGATCACACCCATCTCCAGTGCTTCCTGGACCCAGGTGTGGTCAATATTTAGCTGCTGGATGGATTGGTCCCGGATCAGGTATATTCTGGAATCTCCAAGAGTTGCGGTATAGAGAGCGGAGTCGAACACCAGAGCGCAAGCCACGGTTGACCCCATCCCTCTTCTGGATTCATCCTCTTCCGCTTCGATGGTGATGCTGTGGTTGGCCTCCAGGAGAGCGCTTTTCAAAATCCAGGTGGGATCGGTCCCGTCGCTTTCCGCGATGGAGGTTATGATGGTAGCCACAGCAATCTTGGAGGCAATTTCACCTGCTTTATGGCCGCCGATACCATCCGCAAGCACAGCAGCCAGCACCGGTGTGGGATCATCTTCGCTGACAAAAAAGGAAGAGATTTCGTAAGAATCCTCATTTACCCGCCCCTGGCTGCCAGGATCCGAGATTGAGTAAACATAGAGGTGATGTTCTTGGCTGGGGATCACAGATGATTCTCCTCATTCTGGAGAGGTCCCTGGATTTTAGGGAAGGTCTGGAAACGGAACGCCGCCTCTCCAATGTGTATAATATCACCATCTTTTAGAAAGTGGACTTGCGAGCTTGTTAGTTGCTGGTAGTTGACCCAGGTGCCTCCAACCCCTCCAAGATCGAAAATCTGATACCTATCATCCTCCCTGGCGGTGATCCGGGTATGCTCAGCGATGATTGAAGGATGCTGGATTTGGATCACTCCATCGCCTGGCCTGTTTCCCAGAATGATTTCTCGCTCATTCACGGTGATTGGCTCTGTAAAAAGTTGCTGTGACACATCATTGATTGCTGTCAAGCGGTAGCGATTTGCCCCAGATATGGTCATTCCTTGAACGGAAGAGCTATCATTGGTGAGTATTCTCCTGATATGACCTGCGGTCCTACGGCCCTGGGTGATGATCCAAGAGGTCGAGTCCACTCTGCCAGGCTGGATCGATCCCCTGGCAATTAATATGAAGAGTGTCATTCCCAGCAGCAGAATAAGACCTAAACCAGCGAATGAGGGGGCATTCCTTTTGATGATGCCGCTGATTTTCTGAGGAGGTTGGTCAACGACAATTTCAATAGAAGTGGGTACGCTCATTCTGCTCAGCCCCATGATGTCAACTGCTTCCAAAGTAAGGTAATGGATTCCGCTGGTTTGATATCCATCCAAATCCCAGACCACCTGATCATATGGCGGATCAGTCTTCACTTCCACGATTTCACCATCCACCCGGAAGATCAGCTCCTCCAGACCCCGGGGATGACTGTCCGGGAATTCCACCAGGAGCGGCAGGGTAATTGAGGTGGGGAGGAAAGTGAGGTTTTCGGTTTCCTCCGGGCTGGCTGCCTGGGCTGTGCGGGTGATGCTCCGGGGTGGGGAAATCAAGATCGGGTTGGGAGGCTGGACATCCAGGTAAAACTCGCGCAGCCCGGTGGTATCAGCTGGCGCTGAGCGGATGGTCACTTCCAGGGTATGGGTGCCCCCGGTGACGATGCTGGATTGGTAGCGCAGCAAATAGGTGCTGCGCAGCGGTTGGAAAAGCTGGCCGAGATCCGCCAGGGGTTCATCCCCGGAAAAGGGCAGGAAAACACCACCGGTCTCTTGAGAAAGGGACTGCAGCTTGAGCGCCCCTTCGGTTTCAAAGAAAGCTGGTGATGAGACCAGAACGCTGTAAACCAGCACCTGATTGTCTTGTGCCTGGGAGATCAGACTGTCTATGGCGGAGAAGCTGTCTGACACGGCCTGGGCGGAGAATAACAGGACCACCCTTTTCATACCTGGCTGTACCACCGGATCAGAGGCTATTTCAATTGCCCTGGCAAGCACATTGAAGTTGGACTCTACTTCCCGCGGGTCCGGGGTGAAATCTTCCAGCACCTTCCTCCACTCCTCCCGACTGGTCAGATGGACTGCTTCCAGGCCGGTATTGGTCACTATACTCAGGTCGTCCGGGGAGGTGTCCAGGGGTTGAGCGGCCCAGTTGAGCAGTGATTCCACAATGAACTCGAACCTGGACCTGCCGTTGATATCCTGGATAGCGAAGGGGTTAGAAATGTTAAAGGCTACTACCAGCTGGATGCCAGGCTGCAGCTCCTGGAAATCGAGCAGCTCCCGGGGAATCCCGTCTTCGGTCAGGGCAATCTGCTCGGCCGAAAGACCCTGCTGGGGACTGCCGTCCCTGGCGGTTGGATCAATGTAGACGGTTATTTCCGGGAAGGCATCGACCTCGGGAGCGGAAATATGTACCGCTGCTTCCCCTTGCGCCCTGACAGAGGCCCCGGGCAGCTCGCTGAGCAGCAGCAGATTTATAACTATGACGATTTTCCAGACGAGAGGTGTTTTCATGGAATCCTGGTGTCATTGTACCAAAAAGAGCTCCGGGTCAACTCTGCACTTGTTATAGATCAGGCAGCTGGTTTTCGGCCTGGTAAGGATAAATCAGCAAGTATGATAGAATTTGTGGTGTTTATCAGGGAGAGTAATACCAGTTTCACCAGTCGAAAATGGCAGATTATATCCTGGCGTCTCAATCGCCCCGACGGAAAGCCCTCCTGCGCAATCTCATCGATGCCTTTCTGGTGATCAACCCTGAAATTGTGGAGGATCAAGAACCGGGAGAAGATCCTGTGGATTATGTGCTGCGGGTTGCCCGGGAGAAAGCCCTTGCGGCAGGAGATCAGCTTGAATCCGGCTCCGATCGGGAAGGGGTCATTCTTGCCGCAGACACCATTGTCCTTGACGGTGATAAAATTCTCGGTAAACCCCGGGATGAGGCTGAAGCAGCCAGGATATTGGAGAAACTCAGAGGTCGGACCCACAAGGTATACTCAGGGATTGCGGCCTACGATCGGTCCTCTGGAGAGATTAAGACCAGTTCCGTGTGTTCTGACGTGACAATGAGGGAGTATACTGAAAAAGAAATCCAGGAGTATGTTGCCAGCGGAGACTCCCTGGACAAGGCTGGCGCTTACGCGATCCAGAACCCATCTTTTAACCCGGCTCCTGATTTCCAGGATTGCTATGCCAATGTGATGGGTCTGCCTCTCTGCCATCTTTCCCTGTTATTGCAAGAGATGGGCAGGAGCGGATATGAGGATGTAGCAGCCCGCTGCCAGGATTCCCTGGGATATCGTTGTCCCGTATTTGCCGGGATTCTGGCCAGGACAGAGGAACAAAAAAGCGAGACCTAATTATGAAACGAATAGCTCTCATCATGATCCTGCTGGTACTGTTGGCAGGTTGCACCAAGGCAACCCCGGAAGGAACCCCATCAAACCAGGAGACTGCGGTTCCAGGACTGGCAACTCCCATGGTCCAAACCACCCAGGCACCGGATGTGGAAGGTGCGGCGGTTGCCTTCCTGGAAAGCTGGAAGGCGGGTGATTTTGGAGCCATGTATGCCATGCTCAGCCCTGACAGCCAAGCCCAGATCAGTGAGGAAGATTTCACAAAACTGTATTACGACTTTGCGGTTGAGCTGGCTCTGGAATCGCTGGATTATTCGATCCTGTCCTCCTTTGTGGATCCCAGCCAGGCTCAGGTTGCTGTCTCTGTGGACTACAACAGTGTCCTGGTGGATGATCTCGTCAGGGATATCATCCTCCAGCTGAAAATAATTGATGGGGAGTGGAAGATCGAATGGGCCCGGGAGATGATCTTTCCTGAAATGCAGGGAGTCAATCAGCTCAAGCTCACAAGGCTGGTGCCCTCACGGGGAAATATCTATGACCGAGACGGTAGCGTAATAGTCGGGTATTCAGAGGCGGTATCTCTTGGGTTGACTCCCTCCCAGATAAACCCTAAAAAAGAAGAGAAACTGCTGAATGAGCTGGGCAAGGACCTGGATGAGCCTCCGGAAGTCATTTTCGCTATGTACAAGGATTTCCCTCCCGGTGTGGATTGGTATTTGCCATTAGGGGCACTGTCCCTGGATTCGATTGAGCCCCGCCTGGGAATCCTGGAATCCTATACTACAACCGGTCTGCTGATGAGATATTTCGATGGGCGTTATTATTACAACGGCGGAGTGGCTCCCCAGGCGGTGGGCTACGTGCGCTGGATCCAGGAAGCTGAACTGGATTCCTACCGCATCCGGGGGTACTCCAAAGGGGAAAAAGTAGGCGGACAGGGGCTGGAACTGTGGGGTGAGCCCTACCTGACAGGCACCCGGGGTGGGATACTCTACGTGGTTGACGCTGAAGGCGAGACCATTTCCCAGCTTACCCGCAGAGAAGCTGCGCCGGCATCGGAAATCTACACCACGTTCGAAAAGGACTTCCAGCTGGATGTGCAGAAAGCCCTTTACGGCTTTAATGGAGCTGTGGTGGTGATGGAGATGGATACCGGGCGCATCCTGGCCATGGCGTCAAACCCCCATTTTGATCCCAACGCTTTCAATTCGGATTATTACAACTCCTCGTTCCTGCTGCAGGAATATTACAAGCCCGACCAGAAATCTCCCTTCCTGAACCGGGCCACACAGGGGCTGTACCCACTGGGATCGGTCTTCAAGCTCATCACCATGGCAGCTGCTCTGGAAACCGGGGAGTTCACAGCCGGCGATACCTATGACTGCGGGTACTTTTTCGAGGAACTGCCCGGTGTGATCCTCAACGACTGGACCTATGACCATTTCCTGGAAGATGACAAAACCCAACCCAGCGGAATCCTGACGCTTTCGGAAGGATTAATCCGCTCCTGCAATCCCTGGTTCTGGCATATAGGATTGCATCTTTACCAGAACGGTTATCCTGAAGCGGTTTCTGACATGGCGAAAGGATTCGGTCTGGGAGCTCTGACTGGCATAGAGGGAGTGGAAGAGGAAGCTGGAAATATCCCTGCCCCGGGCTCGGCCCTGGATGCTACCAACCAGGCGATCGGCCAGGGAGATACCCTGGTGACACCCCTTCAGGTGGTCAGATTCATCGCTGCCCTGGGCAATGGGGGCACCCTTTACCGCCCGCAGATCGTGGAAAGTATCCGTTCAGCAGGTGGTGAGGAGCTGTATTCCTTCGAGCCGGAGGCTGTAGGCGAGCTGCCCATCAGCAGCTCTACCAGGAACACGATCGTCAATGCCATGATCCAGGTAGTTGAAAAAGGTCCCCCTAACCAGGGAACAGCCTATCATCGATTCAAAGGGCTGACTGACCAGATCCCGCTGGCCGGGAAGACCGGTACAGCGGAGTCCGGCTCGGGTGAATCCCATGCCTGGTTCGCTGGATATACCAATGTCCAGAACGAGAACAAACCTGATATTGCGGTGGTGGTAATTGCCGAAAACGCTGGAGAGGGATCCGAGGTTGCCGCTCCGATCTTCAGACGTGTGGTCGAGCTCTACTTCAATCAGACACTGCGGTATTATCCCTGGGAATCAGAGATCGGAGTTTGGGCTGTCCCGGACGATGAAGGAGGGAATTGAGATCAGCGAGGAAATCCGTGGGCGTGTGATCCAGGCCCAATCTGGTTTTTTTGACGTGCAAACAGATCAGGGTGTGGTGGTCTGCCAGATCAGGGGGCGGCTGAAAAAAGGCCGCAAACAGGGCGATATCGTGGCTATCGGTGACTGGGTGAGGGTCTCCATCCAGGAGCCCGGTCGGGGAATGATCGAGGAAGTCGAGCCCCGCCGGACGATGCTCTACCGGATGGCTCCTACTCCCCGCGGTGAATACCAGCAGATCATCATTGCCAACCCGGACCAGGCAGTCTTTGTGTTTTCGATCACTCAGCCGAAACCCCGCCTGCGTATGCTTGACCGGTTCCTGGTCATAGCAGAGAGGGAAGGAATCAATTCCCTGATCGTGGTGAATAAGATTGATTTAACCGGCAGACATCAGGCCAGGAAGCTGTTCCGGCGTTATGAAAAGATTGACTATCCGGTGCTGTACACCTCCGTATTGAAGAAGCAGGGACTGCGCCAGCTGGAGAAGCATCTCCTGAATAAGACCAGCTTGTTCGCAGGACCATCAGGCGCTGGTAAATCCAGCCTTCTCAATGCTATTCAGCCCGGGCTGGGCCTGGCTGTGAAAGAGATCAGTGAAGGAACCCAGAAGGGGAAGCACACCACAGTATCCCGGAAGCTTGTACCCCTGAGCAAGGGTGGCTATGTTGCTGACACACCGGGATTGAAAGCGCTGGATCTGTGGGACATCACCCCGGAGGAGGTGGACGGCTATTTCCGGGAAATCAGCCAGGTGTTAAAGAACTGCCGCTTCAGCGATTGCACCCACACCCATGAACCAGGTTGTGCGGTGATAGAAGCTATCAAGAAGAAGAAGATCCATCCGGAACGCTACCGATCTTATCTGCGCCTACGGGAAGTCGAAGAAGACAAAATACCATGGTTCTGAAACGGGCAGCTTTCTATTTATTCACCTTCCTGCTTATCCTGGTGATGACAGCCTGCAGGGGGGAAACGCCGGGAGCCCTGCGGCTGCCGGATGCGGACCAGCTGGGTCCGACTCCTACACCGCCGCCCTCACCCGTACCCCAGCGGGTATTATCCATCTGTCTGGGAGAGGAACCGCGATCCCTGTTCTTATATGGGGATCAATCCACTTCTGCCAGAATTGTCCGCCAGGCGATATTCGATGGGCCTGTGGATCAGGTCAACTTCGAGCAGATCCCGGTTCTGCTGCAGGAGATCCCCAGCCAGAAAAATGAACTGGTAAAAATCATTCCTGTAGAGGTGTCCCCGGGAGAGCGGATGGTGGATGCCAGGGGGAATAGCACCTTTTTGGCCAGCGGAGTGGAATTCCGTCCGGCCGGATGCAACAGCCAGGATTGCTGGGAAGAATATACCGGGCAGCCTTCGGTCGAACTCGATCAGGTGGAGATTCACTACAGGATGCTCCCGGGAATGGTCTGGGCAGACGGTCAGCCGCTTACTCCGGCTGATTCGATATTTTCCTATCAGACCGCATCCCTGGTCTACGGCACAGCGGGACCTGCCCAGCTGCACTTCACGTCCAGCTACCGGATAGGAGAAGAAGGGGAAGTGATCTGGCGGGGTTTGCCAGGATATCTGGGCATCATCGCTTATGGGGATTTCTTTTTCTCTCCGCTTCCCCAACACAGGCTGGAGAATCTCACCCGGGAGGAGTTCTTAACTGCACCGCAGAGCAACCTGCAGCCACTGGGCTGGGGTCCATACCAGATCAAGGAGTGGGTTTCCGGGGACCATATCACTCTGATCCCCAATCCCAACTACCGGGCTGCCAGCCAGGGGCTCCCTGCCTTTGATGCCCTGGTTTTCCGGTTTGTGGATAGCGGAAAAGAGACCCTGGCCGCGGTACGGTCCGGAGAATGCCAGATCGCTGCCAACCAGCCAGATTTACTGAGCTATCAGCCGGAACTGCTGTCAGACCAGCGAGATGGCAGATTGAAGATCTATCCCGTTGAAGGAGTTGCCTGGGAACAGATCAGTATGGGGATCAATTCCCTGGGGAAAGATCCGTCGCTCCTCCAGGATTCTGACCTGCGGTTAGCCCTGGCGGGATGCATCGACCGGGAGCGTATCTCCCAATCCCGGCTGGATGCGGGAGAAGTGGTGGACGACTACCTGCTTCCTGGCAGGTCTGGTGAGGGAAGCGCCAGCCGGGTTATCGCTTATCAGCCAGCGGAATCAGCTATAAAGTTAAAAGAACTGGGCTGGATCGACCACGATGGAGATCCGGAGACCCCCCGTCTGGCGGACGGTGTGGAAGGTATCTCTGATGGCACCCCGCTTGAGCTCACGCTGCTGGCGGCAGATTCCCGGGTTGGGTCCATCACCCTCGATTATATCAAGGAGGGACTGGGAAATTGTGGAGTGGGCCTTGAGGTGCAGACCATGCCGGCTGCCGAGCTGCTGGCCCCAGGGCCGGATGGCCCGATCTTCGGCAGGGATTTTGACCTGGCTTACTTTACCTGGGCGGCCGGAGCGTATCAGCCCTGCAGATTGTTCGTAAGTGGTGAGATCCCTGGAAACTACCCGGAGTATCCCAAAGGCTGGGGAGGTGTGAATGCAACCGGATACAGTAATGAGGATTTTGACCAGGCCTGTCTGATTGTCAGCACAAATCTGCCCGATTCAGAGGCGGCTTTGACGGCTGCGGCTGAGCTCCAGGACCTGTTCCGATCAGATCTACCGGCCCTGCCCCTGTTTTTCCGGCGTGATTTGATTATCGCTGCACCGGAAATAGCTGGTCTGGAAAGCGGTATTTGTGAGCGGTTCTGGAACATTGAAAATCTTGAGTGACACAAATCACATCATTCGTAGTATAAATACCCTACTTGAGGACTATATTATTCCTATTCTGTGTTTTTTTTCAAGAAAAGTCGATTGTGGTATGGTAGAATGCGTATCTGGAAACAATCATTAACTAAAATAATATTGAAAGATCTTCGAATTAATTATCCCAAAAAGGTATAAATCAGTTTCAGTCTGAGAAAGTTGGGCAGAGCATCGCGCAGTCATTCAGGGTGCTGTTTGATACTAAAAATGCAGGTGTGCAGGAGGTAGAAAAATTGGAAGATAGAGAAGTCATTCTTGATATTCAAAACCTGAGAACAACCTTCTCAACCCAGGAAGGCCTGGTTCATGCGGTCAATGGCATTTCTTACCAGCTTCATGCGAGCGAGACCTTAGGTATTGTAGGGGAAAGTGGTTGTGGAAAAAGCGTTTCAATGCTTTCCGTGATGCGGTTGTTAGAGATCCCACCAGCGAAGATCATGGCTGATGGAATTTATTTTAAAGGTGAAAACCTGCTGGAATTTCCTGACCATGAGATGCGCAAGATCCGCGGCAGCAAGATCGCTATGATCTTCCAGGATCCTATGACCTCTCTGAACCCGGTCTTGACCATTGGCTTTCAAATTGAAGAACCTCTCAAACTCCATCTGGGCATGGATGATGCTGCCGCGAAAGAGCGAGCGGCGGAATTATTGAGATTAGTCGGTATTCCGGATGCGGAAAGCCGCCTAAGTGATTACCCTCATCAATTCTCTGGCGGCATGCGCCAGCGTGCCATGATCGCCATCGCCCTGGCCTGCAACCCTACTCTGTTGATCGCTGATGAACCTACCACTTCCCTGGATGTGACCATTCAAGCCCAGCTGGTTGACCTGGTCAAGAAACTCCAGGATGACCTGGGCATGGCATTGATCTGGATAACCCACGACCTGGGCGTGGTAGCCGGTCTGGCTGAGCGAGTGATCGTCATGTATGCCGGCTTTGTCGTGGAAGATGCCCCGGTTGATATGCTGTATGAAGACCCCCGCCACCCCTACACCTTCGCCTTGTTGAGATCTCTGCCGAAAATCAATGAGGAACGAGGTGATAAATTAGAGACCATAGAAGGTATGCCGCCGGATCTGGTAGGATTACCAACCGGCTGCCCTTTTGCTCCTCGCTGCGCATTTGCAAAAGATAAATGCAGGAAAGAAAATCCAGTTCTGGAAGAAATCTCCTTGGATCATCAGATTGCCTGCTGGGTGGATGTCAAAACAGGAGAACTTCGATGACCAAGAATAACACACTGGTTCGCGTTGAACACCTTGTCAAACATTTTCCGATAACCCGGGGTATTGTATTTCAGAAACAGGTCGGTGCGGTAAAAGCTGTAGATGGTGTCAGTTTTAACATCAGGAAAGGCGAGACGCTCGGGCTGGTGGGGGAAAGTGGATGCGGCAAAACTACCACAGGACGGACCATTCTCCAGCTTCATAAACCCACCTCCGGGAAGGTATTTTTCCAGGATATCGATCTCACCGAAGCGAGCGAAGGCACCCTCCGTGAGCTGCGGCGGAACATGCAGATCATTTTCCAGGATCCCTACGCCTCTCTTAATCCGCGCATGACTGTAGGCCGGATTATCGCTGAGCCGCTGGAAGTCCATAATATCGGCTCTCCCAAAGACAGGAGGGATCGTGTCCAGGAGCTGCTGCGGTTGGTCGGGTTGAACCCTTATTTTGTCAACCGCTACCCGCATGAGTTCTCTGGTGGACAGCGCCAGCGCATCGGTGTCGCCCGGGCCCTAGCACTTGAACCGGAATTTATTGTCTGCGATGAGCCGATTTCAGCCCTGGATGTCTCCATCCAGGCCCAGGTAGTGAACCTGCTGGAAGAGCTCCAGGAAGAAATGGGATTAACCTATTTGTTCATTGCCCATGACCTGAGCATGGTCAAGCATATCTCCAACCGCATTGCCGTCATGTATCTGGGCAAGATCGTTGAGATGGCTGATCGCGATGTCCTTTTCGGGAATACACTCCACCCCTACTCAATTGCTCTTCTGTCTGCGGTACCTTTGCACAACCCTGCCGAGGAGAGGAAGCGGAAGCGCATCATCTTGGTGGGAGATGTCCCCAGCCCGGCCAACCCACCATCTGGCTGCCGGTTCCATACCCGCTGCCCGATCGCGGAAAAACGCTGTGAGATGGAGGATCCTGAATTCCGGGAATATGAACCCGGCCATTGGGTCGCCTGCCACTTTGTAGAAAAAGCACAGCAAAAGATGAAATAATATTACAATATGATCAAACTAAAAAGTTTTGTTATCGTAGGATGAATGATCTCTTGCTAAGGAGGTGATGCCTACCCCACAAAATAAAATTGGAGACCTATCTGTGGATTGTAGATTATCTTATCTGAAGGAGAAGAAAAACAATGAGTAAAAAATTATTTACGATCGTTTCCTTGCTGATCCTGGGGAGCATGATCTTGTCCGCTTGCGGCCCCAAAGCCAAGGAAGGCACCGTAGCGACCGGTGATGTGGTCACCCTGTACGGTTATTCCACCACCGAGATTCCCACGCTGGACCCCCAGCTGGGTGAGGATGTGATTTCGATTAACTACGTCGAGAACCTGTTTGTGGCACTCACCAATTATGACCAGGCTACTTCAGACATCGTTCCTGAAGCAGCTACATCCTGGGATATCAGTGATGATGGTCTGACCTACACCTTCCACCTGCGGGGCGATATCCCCTGGGTGAAGCATAATCCTGAGACCGGTGAGGTTAAACAGGAAGTGGACGCGGACGGCAACCCTCTGTTTGTGACCGCCAATGACTTTGTCTACGGCATCAAGCGGGCTTGCGATCCTAATCTGGCTTCTTACTACAGCTCGGTCATCTCTCCCTTCATCGTCGGCTGTGCGGACGTCCTGAATTATGAGGACCCCGAGAACATCCCGGCCGAGATGTTTGATGCCATTGGCGTATCCGCTCCTGATGCGGAGACCCTGGTCATCAATCTTCCTGAACCGGCAGCCTTCTTCATCTCCATGACTCCTATGTGGACCCTGGCGGCTACCCCGCAGTGGGCCATCGAGGCCAATGGCGATCAGTGGACCGAGGCTGGCAACATCGTCACCAGTGGACGCTACGTCCTCAACACCTGGGACCACGGTGTTTCCCGTGTTGTGCTCCGCAACCCGCTCATGCCTAAGGATATGCAGGGAACTGGCAATATCGAGAGAATCGAGACCAATGTCGTTCCTGACACCAGCACCGGCTATGCCCTGTGGCTGAACAATGAAGTTGAAACTTCTGGCATCCCGGATGCGGAACTGGAGAATCAGCTGGCCAATTATCCTGATGAGACCGTCCAGATCTCTGACCTGGCTGTTTTCTACATCGCCTTCAGGACCACCAAGCCTCCATTTGATGACGCTCGCGTTCGAGCCGCCTTCGCTGCGGCTTATGACCGGTCCGCCCACGTGGAAGCCGTTGAACAGGGCCAGGGCCTGCCTATGAAACACTTTGCTCCTCCTGGAATCTTCGGCGCGCCGCCCATTGACGAAGTGGGTGTGGGCTTCGATCCTGCATACGCTCAGGAAATGCTGGCTGAGGCTGGCTATCCCAACTGTGAAGGATTCCCTCAGGTTACCCTTCTGGGCTACAGCGGTGAGCACACTCTGCACTGGATTGAATTTGCCCAGGCACAGTGGGAAGAGAATCTGGGCTGCTCCGCAGACCTGATCCAGATTGAGCAGCAGTCCTTCTCGGACCTGCTGACAGCCACAAACGCTGACGATGCCGAAGCTCCCCACATGTGGACCCTCGGCTGGGGCCCCGACTATGCGGATGAGAACAACTGGGCTGGTGACGTGCTGTACTGCACCACCAACACCCGCATCAAACGGGCTTGCAGTGAAGCTGATGATCTGATCATCGCTGCCCGCAAAGAGACCGATCCTGATAAGAGGATCGAGATGTATGCTCAGATCGAGGACATGTTCTTCGGAAAGGGCGGTGAATTCCCCTTCTTCCCGATCTGGCTGCGTATTTCCTTCTCGGCTCAGCACTCCTGGCTGGATGCTCCTCGTTCCCTCTTTGGTGGCCAGCAGTGGTACAACTGGACCATTGACGCAGATGCTCAAGCAGCTGCCCGCCAATAGTTCTTTCTAAGTTGTGAGATTAGGAGGGCAGCAGGGTGCTGCCCTCCTACCTTGTTTTGCTGATAGGCAGGATGCCAGCAGGATTGAGAGAGGGCTGGAATGGCTTGTCTTGCTCTCAAACCTGGTAGTATTCTGAACGGAACAGATTGACAAATTCTGAAGGATTTTGGAGGAGGAAGCATGCTCCGCTATATTATTAGACGTTTGCTGTATGCAATACCGGTGATCTTCCTGGTGATCCTGGCCACCTTTGTGCTGGTCCAGTCCATGCCTGGAGGCCCCTTTGACACAATTGGCCAGCGGGCGATGCCTGAGCAAATGATCAGGATTCTGGAGCGGCGCTTCGGACTGGATCAACCTCTTTATGTACAGTTTTACCGCTATTTGACCAATATTTTCAAAGGGGATTTTGGCCCTATGTTCCGGCAGCCTGCCCAGGATGTCCGGGATATCATCGGGCAAACCTTCCCGGTTTCTGTTCAGCTTGGATTAATGTCGCTGATCGTGGCCTTTTCGCTGGGTATTCCGATCGGGGTCATCGCGGCCCTGAATCACAATTCGATCATCGATTATACGGTTACTTTTACGGCGGTGCTGTTTATTTCCATCCCGGCGTTGGTTTTGGGGCCAATCCTGATCTACGTCTTTGCTGTGAACCTGGGTTGGTTTCCAATCGCTTTCTGGGGCGCGAATCCCCCCTTCTTCCTGGGCTTCTTGCCTCCCTTGACGAAAGACTTCTTCGCCCACGCGGCCCTGCCGGTATTTTCTCTGGGGACAGGTGGGGCTGCCGGGATTGCCAGATTGACCCGCGCGGGATTGCTGGAAGTCCTCTCCTCTGACTATATTCGCACTGCCCGCGCGAAAGGGCTCAGGGAACGGACGGTGATCGTTGTCCATGCCCTGAAGAATTCCCTCATACCGGTTGTTACCGTACTCGGCCCTTACCTGGCGGGAGTTATTACGGGTTCATTTATCACAGAAACCATTTTCGCTATCAACGGCATGGGCAGGCGATTCGTGAACAGCATCGGCCAAAGGGAATACTTCCTGCAAACCAGCCTGGTGCTGCTGTACGGTCTGCTGCTGATTGCCGCCAACTTGATGGTGGATATTATGTATGCCTGGTTTGATCCACGCATTCGCTACGATTAGGAAAGAGAGATTATGTCACCTGAAAAAGAAATGGAACAGCTTGTCAATAAGAAAACCGGGAAGGAATATGGCAGAGGACGCAGCCCGGCCCAGGACGCTTTCCGGGAATTCCGGCGCAACAAGATTGCCGTCGCTGGTGTGATCTTCGTTACCTTAGTGGTTTTAGTAGCTATCTTCGCTCCTGTCTTCACTCCCTATTCCTTCGCGCAGCAGAACCGCTACAGTAATCGGCAGAAAGCCTTCACCGGATATGACATCACCACTGATTTCGCAGAGGAAAACTGCCACTGGTACAACACTCCCCTGGAATGGGGCTGCACCTTCTATATAGCTGGATCTGATCCCTTGGGGCGCGACCTGTGGAGCCGGTTGATCTACGGCGCCCGGGTATCCCTGGCGGTAGCCTTCGTAGCCTCAAGTGTGAGTCTGATCATTGGTATGATTTACGGCACGATTTCTGGCTATGCCGGCGGCAAGGTCGATATGATTATGATGCGGATCGTGGACTTTCTCTACTCTGTCCCTTTGTTGCCGATCATAATCATGATGACGGTTTACTTCAAAGCCCTGGCGCGCAGAGGAGTGACGACCGGGTTCATGGGAACCCTGATCGTCCTCAACCGAGCGACGGGCGGACTTTTCTTCGTGTTCATCGCTATAGGCGCTCTGAACTGGCTGGGTATGGCCCGCCAGGCCCGCGGTCAGGTGCTCTCCTATAAGGAAAAGGAATTTGTGGAAGCTGCCCGGGCGATCGGTGCCAAAGATGGACATATCATGATGAAGCACCTGCTGCCTAACGTGATCGGGCCGCTGCTGATCATAGAATCCCTACAGATCCCCGGTTACATCTTCCTGGAGGCAACTCTCAGCTTTATTGGCCTGGGGGTCGATCCACCCACACCCAGTTGGGGAGCAATGATCAATGAAGGATATGGTGGGATCAAATCGAACCCCCACCTGGTGCTTTTCCCCGGAATAGCCCTGGCTCTTACCACTCTGGCATTCAATTTTATGGGTGACGGATTGCGGGACGCCTTTGATGCCCGATTGAGGGGGAGGAAGTAAATCTTATGGAAAGAAAAAACCTGTTTATCTTTCTGGCAGTTGTGAGCTTGCTGCTGGTTGTGAGTCTGGCCTGTAAACAAGCTGGCAGTATCATCACTCCCGCTGAGGCGACCCAGCGCTATGAAGCCACCCAGGAAGTACTGGCCGGTGATGTGTCTGGCGATGCCTTTGGTGCGCAGTATTTAACCGGGGAAGAAGCAGTCTTGACAGGGGATGGCTATTTGGTGCCTCTTTACCAGCTGGTTGGTGACCAATTCCCTGTTTCAAACGCCACCCGCGGGGATGTGGTCACTATTTTGGGTTCAGTGAATTACGAAGAGGAAATCTGGTATAAAGTGGAGAGTCTGGGAGGGGACCACTGGGTACCCGGATCCTCTCTCGAACCAGTGGAGTGAAGTGACACGTAAAGAAGAACGACAGGGAGGTAATCCCAGGTGGGATTACCTCCCTGTTTTAATTTAACCTCAAAAATATTCCAGTTAGCGTAGTTCTGGAGGAGGGTGAAAAGTGATCCTCCCTGCCAATTGTCTCTCTGGGGATTCACGATATAATCGTACATGGTTTTTTATGGTGTAGGAGTTTGTAATGAACTGGTCACAAAAATCACGAGTCAGGGTCCTCGTTCTGGCTGCAGCCCTGGCTGTTTTCTTGTCGAGCTGCAGTATTGGCCCCCAGGATAAGCTGTGGGTCAAATCGGAAAGCTGGAGCAGGGCCATCACCCTCGGAGAAACCAGTCTGGCCGGGCCGGTACCTGCCCAGGTGAATGAGGCTGGTGAGGTATTTTCCGTGATATTCCAGCGATTGAATGAGGAGAATAACCTTTTTATTCCCCAGATTGTCCGTTTGAATGATCAGGGAGAGATCGATCAACGGGTCGATCTTGATATCCAGATCCCCAAACCGGGAGATGCTGCGGTCGTATTGGTGGAGAATGGTTTTGATCTTTACTGGATAGGTAATTCGACCTTGCAAACAGCCCGGGTGGATCCGCACGGGAAACTAACCCGCGGGCCCCTGGTCTTATCCGGAGATGATTATGTGAGCAGTTTTTCCCTGGATCAGCTGGGTGATGGGATCGTCCTGTCCTATTCCGGCAGCAGGGAACATCCTGGTGCTGTTATTCTGGCAGGCGAAGTTGGTCATCTCCAGCGAACCGTCCTGGATCTGGAGGGTATCCGGGTCAGCCAGACAATTGACCAGGAAGGGCAGCTCCATCTGAGCTGGATCAGATATCCGGTCAATTATGGAGTAGCCGAATTATTTTATCTGGAAACCGATACCCAGGCGATAGACCCAACTGATAGATTCTTGATCCACAGCCTCAATCTGACCCCTGCTATCAGGATCACCGGCCCGGTATTGGGTTTTGATGAGCAGCTGGGCTATATCTTCTGGTCCATGTCAATTATCTCCGGATTGGATACAGGAGTTCAGAATTCCTACGTTCAGTATTTCCCGATCGATCGTCCGGATGCTGTCCGGCCGCCTATACGAGTGGCTGTACCTTACTCGCAGAATATCAAGCCTGAAAGGATCTGGGGAGAGTACTTCGATGTTGGAGAGAGGGTTCGCATCAGTGGCTCTATCCCCCTGACCACTTTCCAGGACAATGTTGCTGTTCTGCCAGGCCGATATCCCGAACTGGCATTCACATTCCGATCTCACTCAGAGTATAAATGGCGGGATATCCGCTACCAGGTCAATGTGGCCTATTTTAAGGATGGTTTGTTGACCTCTTACCAGCCGCTCAGCTATACGCCGACTGAATCGATGTTCCCAACAATATTCCAGGATGCGGAAGGCAATCTTTATGTCAGCTGGCTGGAGAAAACACGGGCGGGTTTTAACGCTTATATAACCACCACTGATCCTGGAAAAAGGGCGGTCCTGGACCAGGTCTCCTGGAATGATTATTTTTACCTGCTTGCGTCGGGAATCTTTGGTGTCCTGGCAGGAGTGATCCTGTCGCCTTTCGCGGCAGCAGTATGGGGAGGGATCGGCCTGATCGGGTTCATCTTCCTGCTCATTCTCTCTCAATTCAATAAACCTATATACAGGAAGATAGGTGAGGTCCTGAGCATGGCGACCGGAATTGGTGTGTTCTGGTTTATGAAACTAGCGACCCTGCCGGGGTTGAAGGATCTCGATTATGTGCCCTTCTCGGCCTGGATCCCACACATCCCGGATCGTTTGACCACTCCACTTTTATATGGTGTGCCGATCTTGATCTTAATGGCCGGGCTGATTATTGCATATTTCAACACCTACGGGAAAAAGAACGACTCCCCGATCTATTTTTACCTGCTGTACTGTGCGGTCGATGCTTTATTATCCTGTGCGGTTTACGGCATTCTGATCTATGGGTCTTTCTAACCTGCCTGGATCATCCATCCCCAGTATCCCTTCCCCTCCCTAATAAAAATGCAAGGAAAAAACCCCCTTCAGGGGGTTTTTCTTATTGGCCGGCATGTTATCATATCAGCATGAGTGACAAGTTCCGGGTGTTGATTGTTGACGACCACCAGGAAATTCGCACTGTACTGCGTGCGAATCTGGAAACCCTTGATGTGGATATGGATCTGATCGATGTTCCAACCGGTGAGGAAGCTATCATCGAAGTGGTTGGGACCGGTATCGACCTGTTAATTGCTGATGTAGGGCTGCCCGGTCTATCTGGAGTGGAGCTCTACCGCAAGCTAAAATCCACCTATCCTGACATGCAGGTTATCATCATCACCGGCTTGGAGGATGAACAGATCCGTCAGGAGATCGCTGAACTTGGCGTGGAGGCATTTTTCTTCAAACCCCTGAAAATGCCGGAATTCCTCAATGCGGTGCGGATTACCTTGGGGCTGGAACCCCTTGAGGAAGAAGCTGAGGATCTGGTCAAGCTGACCAAAAAGAGTCTTGCCAAAGAGGTCACCAACCGGATAGCGGATTTACGGGGTGAGTTGGGAGCTATCTCAATCATGGTGATCGAAGCCGGGGGAGTGATCGGTGCCGAGACCGGGATCCTGCCGGATACGATCTATGAGACCCATGTGATCCCCTTGCTGTTGAAGTCGTTCGGATCCACCAATAAGATCTCCTTTTATCTTGGCAAAGATCGGCCGGAAAGTACCTGGTACTTTTCAGGAGAGAAGTATGACGTATTCTGGTCCCATATCGATACATCCTGGGGCATGGTGATCCTCACCAATCCGATCGAGCAGAAGAACGACTTTGCCTGGGTGATGACCACTGTCGAGCTGGCTATTCAGGAGGTTGCTGAGATCATTGCCGGTTTGGGGGCACCAGCAGCCGAGGGTGCATCCAAGGTTAGAGAGAAGAAGGAAGATGCTAAGATCTCACCTGCTCCCTCTGCCAAAGCAGCCAAAGCCAAGCTGCCAAAGAAAACCACCAAGCGGACCGAGAAGGACAGCTCTCCTTCTGAAACAGTCAATGAAAACGAAGTACATGAGTTCTGGAAAGCCGCTACCCTGGAAGAAGAGATCATCCGCATCGACAGCCCGGATTCTCTATCCTTTGAGCAGGCCCAAAAGCTCGGTTTTATTCCAAATGGGGACGAGCTGGGTTCTTGAATTCCCCCTCAGGTTGGGTAAATCCATTTTCCATTGTCACTGAAAATTTCCTATGATACAATGCCTTGGCTGACATTGGGGAGTGGTGCAATGGTAGCACAGAGGCCTTTGGAGCCTTTGATCTTGGTTCGAATCCAGGCTCCCCAGCTTTACCCATATCCTGCGGGATCGGGGATTGCAGAAGACAAAGAAGCGATGAGAATAGAGACCCCAGCGAGCCAGGATTTTCTACCGTTTTCCTGCTCGCTGATTGTTTATTAATCGGAGTGGTGTTGATATCCACTCTGCTTGCGCAGGGGAAATGACATGATTATTGATGTGATCATCCTGGCGGCCGGGAAAGGAACGAGAATGGTTTCCGACCTGCCCAAACCTCTTCACCCGCTCCTGGGAAAACCGCTCATCCATTATGTGGCAGCAGCTGCGGCACCCCTAACGGAAAAACCTCCTGTAGTGGTCCTCGGTCATGGAAGTGAGCAGATCAGAGATTCACTGGGGGAGGGATTGCGGTACGTGATCCAGAGTGATCTGCTGGGAACCGGCCACGCGGTCCAGCAGGCTGAGGCATCCCTTAAAGGAACTTCTGACCTGATTCTGATCATATATGGGGACATGCCCCTGGTGAGGACCCAGACTCTGGAAAAGCTGGTTGAAGCTCAGAAAGCTCACAGCGGACCACTGACAATCTTGACCCTGATGGAAGAGAACCCCCGGGGTTTCGGCAGGATTTACCGGGATGCAAATGGCGCCATCCAGGCTATAGTGGAGGAATCTGATGCGACTGAGGAGCAGCTGGACATCAAGGAGCTCAATGCTGGCATGTACTGCGTCGAGAGTGATTGGCTGTGGGATTCCCTCGCTAAGATCCCTGTCTCGTCCAAGGGAGAATATTATCTGACCGACCTGGTGGCCATAGCCGCCGAGGAAGGAGCTTCAATTGCTTCTGTGACAGTTGCAGATTCCCGTGAGCTGCTGGGAATCAACAACCGGGCCCATCTGGCTGAGGCCGGACAAATATTACGCGACCGGATCAACCAACAATGGATGCTGTCCGGGGTCAGCATTGTCGATCCCTGGACGACTTATATTGATCCCGATGTCACCATCGGGCAGGATAGTGTGATTTTGCCTGGCACCTTCTTGCAGGGGAACACAATCATCGGCAGGGAGTGCCTGATTGGCCCCGGGACCCGGATCTTCAACAGCCAGGTGGGGGATCAATGCGAGATCGAGTACTCGGTTGTGGAGGAATCCCGTCTGGAGGATGGGGTTGATGTTGGACCGTTCAGCCACCTCCGCAAAGGAGCCCACCTGGCTGCGGGAGTTCACATGGGTAATTTTGGCGAAATCAAGGATTCCTATCTGGGGGAAGGATCCAAGATGGGCCATTTTTCCTATCTTGGAAACGCCAGGGTGGGCAAGGATGTCAACATCGGCGCGGGTACGGTTACCTGCAATTATGATGGCCAGGAAAAGCATCCGACCACCATCAAGGACGGTGTTTTTATCGGGAGTGATTCCCTGCTGATCGCCCCGCTGGAGATTGGAGAGAACGCAACTACCGGTGCTGGATCGGTAGTTACCAAGGATGTGCCGCCGGACACTGTTGTGGTGGGTGTCCCGGCCAGAAAGATCCGCCGCAAGGATCAAAAATAACCCCTGTGACCCAGGTTTCATCCTTTCCTGGAACAGAGCGTAGTAAATATTCCGAACCCGGAGAGCATTAATTCGGGTTTGATTGTCCGATGGGCTGAAAATACCTATGAAGAAAGTGACGAGGAGACGCTGATCATGGCACTCACAGACAAACAACGCCAGGAACTCATCACCAGAGCCGGCGAGGTGCGTTCAAAAGCATATGCTCCCTATTCCAACTACCAGGTGGGTGCCGCACTGTTAACCAGCAGCGGAAAGATATTCACCGGGGTCAATGTGGAAAACGCCGCTTACCCGGATTCAATTTGCGCCGAGAGATCTGCGGTGTTCAGCGCTGTCAGCGCTGGTGAGCGGGAGTTCGAGGCTATTGCCGTGGCTACCAGGAACGGGGGAGCCCCTTGTGGCTCTTGCAGGCAGGTACTGTCTGAGTTCGGTTTGGACATCGAGGTGCTATTAGTGGATGGGGAGGGTACCTTGATCCAGCAGAACACAGTCCGAGATCTGCTTCCAGGTGCGTTCCTTTCTAATGATCTGTCTGAGTAGCACTTACCAATCTGGTCTTGGTGTGGAGATCAGTAGTAAACTTTCAATGATCCAGCCGTCCTGCTTCTGACCATCTTCATTTGTAAAACGAATATGCAGCCAGTAATAATTACTTTCTTCGTCGAAAGAAGGTGAGGGATCAATTATCTCAACAACGGTGCCGTTGACGAGGGAGGTGATGATATTCTCCGGGTCGAATTTGGGTTCACTGCGTATATAGGCCCCTGCGAATTCTTCCGATACCGCGATCTCTGCGTAGAAGGGGGTAGGTATGGGAGTGATGGTGCTGGTTGGAGTCGGGGGAGGTGTATTTGTGGCTGTGGGTACTGTTGGGGTCAGTGTTAATGTTGGGGGGATGGGGGTCTCTGTTGGTGTGGAGCTGGGAGGCAGGGGAGTTGCCGTCAGGGTGGCTGTGGGTTCCTCGGTGGGCATGGCGATCTTCCCGCCTACTATCGCGCCAGCGCTGCTTAAGCCGATCACAGCGACAATGCTGATAATGGCCACCAGGCTGCCTAAGGTGTAGCCAAGGAATTTCAGCGGTTTAATGCCCAGCAGCATAAAAACGACAGTACCACCGATTGCCATGACCGCCAGATGGATCCCAAACAGCACCAGTCCGTCTGGCCAAAGATGGGGCTGGCCGCTGCCGAAGCCAAATCCAGCGATAGCCAATGGCCCATACAGCTCATAAGCGATGGCAACACTGGGCAGAGGGGGCATCTGGCCGTCCTTTTTCAATCCGAGAACGGCGAATATTGTACCGGCTAACAGGAGGACCAGGTGGGTCCAGGATACCCGGGCGTTGTAGATCAGGAACTGGACCTGCGGGGTATTGAGTACGAGGGAGGCATACCCTCCCAGTATGCCGACCAGGAAAACAAAACCGCTGGCCACCAGGGATCCTGCCAGTCGCTGGCTGAAGAATTTCAGGGATCCCGTGGCTGTGCCCAGGGAGATGCCTATCAGGGGAGACATGATCGGCGCTGTCACCGCGCCCAGGACCAGCAGGACCGGTGAATCGGCCAGAATGCTGACTGTCAGGATAGCTGCTGCCAGCAGGGAAAACAAGAAAAAATCAAATGAGGGGATGGTCTTATGAGCCAGGTTTTCAATATCGTCGGCGATCTCGACCAGATCATCTGGAAGAAGCCCCCGCTGGGCCCGGCGTCTGCGGGCAGGCGGCATATCCTGGGGATCGTCAGGGAATTGATCGCTTTTAGGTATGGACATGGTTTTTCCCGGCTGGCTTATTTCCTAAGACTTGCCTTCAATCTGATGGGGTTAAGCAGGAGTTCCAGGGCGCTCTGGATATCAGGAACGATCAGATCGGCCTGGAGCAGGGTTTCAAGTGCCGTGCCTTCCGGCGAGAGCAGGCAGATCCCGATAACAGCACTCCCCAGCATCAGGGCATCATTCGCCCCCTGGCCGACGGAGACCGTTTCCCCCGCTCCCAGTTCTGTGACGAAGTCAGCCTTTTGCTTGGCCTCATTCCCGGGCTGGATGCGGACAGCCGTAAGCTCTAATTCCCGGTCAATTTGGCTCTGTTTCCCATGTGTGTCGGCTGTCAGCAGGTGAACGGTTAGCTGTTTTCCCAGTTCTTTCATCAAGCCCGGCACGCCAGGCAGGAGGTTCCCGTCCACTGCCAGGGTTCCATTGACATCAAAAACCACATGCTTTAAGGTGATGTCCCCGATTCCGGGAATTTCCAGTCTGATCATGAAATTTATTATACTAGAAAGAACTGGCCAGGGAAAACATAGTAAAATAGTCCCTAATTAGCCGAACAGGAGGAAACAGCTTTGCTGAGCAGAAGAGGGTTCTATTTATTACTGGTCATTTCGATCCTGCTGACGGGATGCAATCCGGGCAGAGGTTCAGATGGAACTCAGGGGGAGTTGGCAGTCACTGATACACCAATTCCGACCCAGACACCGGCCGACACTCCCACACCGCTGGCCCCTGTGGGTGTGTTCCTTTCTCCCCCAGATGCTGACCCTGATCTGGTTGAGGCTTTGAACCCACTGGTGAGCGGTTACCTGAGGGACGAAGGACTGCGATACCAGGTGCTGCCCAATCTTAACCAGGCGGATTTTGAAAGCGAACGCTATGCCATCGTAGTGGTTGTTCCTCCTTTTCCTGATCTGGAAGCCCTGGCGGAATCAGCTCCTGACACCAAGTTCCTGGCGGTGGGGTTCAATGATCTGGAAGTGAGCGAGAATTTGAGCGTGCTGGGTTCAGGAGGAGGGGATTACGATATCCAGGGATTCATTGCTGGATATATCGCAGCCATGATCACGTCTGATTGGAGGGTAGGGGTGCTCAGTGTGGAGGACAACCCGGATGCCCTGGCTGCCCGCAATGGCTTTCGGACCGGCGTTAAGTATTACTGCGGTTTATGCAACCCCAAATACGCGCCAACAGGTATCAATTACATTTATCCCAAATACATCGATTTGCCGGCGGACGCCACCGATCAGCAGATCGCTGCCAATATCGATTTTCTGGTGGACCGGGTGGTGAATACCTTTTATATAGTGCCCGGAGTGGGGACACCTCAAATTTACCGGACACTGGTTGGCTATCAAAAGAATATCATTGGATCTGGCTCTGACTTCAGGGAGGAGTACCAGGATTATTGGGTGGCTTCCCTGGAATATGACCTGGTATCTGCGCTGGAGGATTTCTGGCCCCAGTTTTTAGCTGCGGAAACTGGAATTACCGGCAATCCCCCGCTGCTGCTGACCGATATCAACTATGATGTGTTGAGTGAGGGAAAGCTGAGATTGGTTCAGAAAGTGCTCGAAGACCTGATCGGCGGTTATATCAAGACCAGCTACGATTAATACCGGACGGGTGGTTGACCTCTAGAGTTTTTCCTTGGCGAGATCGTCAAAGCCCAGACTTTTAAGGACCACATAAAGCGACCGCTCCCGGGAGGAGGAAAAGACTTTTTGAGCCCGTTTCAGAGCGGCGTTCTTTTCCTCCCGGTCCCGGGCGAACATCCTGGCCCGGGATTTGTTATTAAGATAATCAGCGGCCTCAGAGACCTCATCTCCGGAGTGTTCCAGGGCTTCCAGGGTATATTCTTTGAGATAGCGTGCAAAGGTTTTTTGATTCATTTCGCTTCCTAGATTTGGAGCAATTCTTTGATTTCAGGCAGCAGCCAGGGGATGATCTGCAGGCTGGCGGTCAGCAGGATTACTGCAGCATAAACCGCGTCGATCAGGACAGAGCCGCTGGAGCCAATGGCATACTTCAGGCCGGTCCCCAGCGCAGCGCCCGTTAAACTCGCTCCCAGGGCGCGCAGGAGGGTTTTACCGAGCCGGGGACGGTAGGGCATGATCCGGTGCAGCAGGAAAAGCAGCAGCAGTGCTTCACCTGTATAAGCCAGGGAATTCGCCAGCCCGATCCCGGGAGCGCCCCAGACCAGCGCCAGAGGGATCCCCAGGATCAGAAAGGAAAGTGTGGCGGCTCCAGAGGCCAAAAGGGGGGTTCTCGCGTTCTGGCGAGCGTAGAAGGACCGGGCAGCGACCTCCATCAGGGAATGGCCCACCAGCCCCACCAGGTAGGCCCGGACAGTCCATAGAACCAGTGATGTACCCTCACTGTCAAATCCCAGCAGGGAAATGACCGGCCCCAGATAGAGGGACAGGATCACAGCCAGCGGCAGGGTCAGCCCTGCTAGAATGCGGATGGCTTTTTCAATTGTGGACTTGTAACCAGGCAGATCGTCCAGGGAGATCTGTTCAGACAGGGTGGGCAGCAGAGCTGTGCCCAGAGCTGTGCCGATCAGTGATTCGGGAAACTGCATGAACAGCCAGCCGTACACCAGCGCCGTGACAGCTCCCGTAGGCAGCCTGGAAGCCAGGTTATCCTGGATGATAAAAACCAGTTGGATGAAGAATACTGTCACCACCCGGGGGCCCATCAAGTGCAGCACCCGCACGACCCCCGGATCTTTCAGGTTCAGATCGGGCTGCCAGCGGAATCCGAATTTTAACAAAGTAGGAATCTGGATCAGCAAAAACAATCCGGCGCCCAGGATTACCCCATAAACCAGCCCGTACACTCCCATACCAAATGCCGGTAGGATCAGCGGCCCGATCCGGTAGGGTTCGGAGGGAGCTAGGATCAGGATGCCAATCAGGGAGCCAATGTCGTACATACTGGGAGCCAGGGCGGGAACCAGGAAGTGCTGCTGAGCCTGCAGTCCTGCGATGACGAGCCCTCCCAGTGAAAATAACAGGGTAGCGATCAGGTTCAAACGCATCAGGTCTACCACCAGATCCTGCTGGACCGCTGAGAAACCGGGTGCAATGCCGATCTCCCAGCTGACCAGCTGCCTCGCTCCCAGGGCGATGAGAGCGGACAGCACAGCCGTGACCAGGAACACCCCGTTTGCTATGCGAGAGAACAACTGCCACATTTCGGGCCTGGTTTTGGTTTCCCGGTAGTCGGACAGCACCGGTATAAAGGCCATGGCCAGTGCTCCGCCCGAGATCAAAGCAAAGAGCAGGTCAGGGATATTGTTGGCCGCGTTGAAGGCATCCAGTTCGGGGGATAATTGAAATGTCCGGGCAATCAGTACATTGCGGACAAATCCCAGGGCTTTCTCCAGTCCAAAGAACACAGCGATGATTAATGTGGACCGGGCGATATGTTTCATGAACGCAGTATAGCATACTCCACGTTTAGGACGGGGACTGTTCCAAGGGGTTTCTCCCCAGGGGCATCCTGGTTGATTTAGAGGGTTTAGGTGGTATGATATAGCTGGTTTTTGACCATATATACAGATTACCAAGGGATATTCGCGGATCATGAGAGTAGCTTTAACAGGATCGATTGCCTACGACTATTTGATGACCTTCCCGGGACATTTCCAGGACCATATCCTGGCTGATAAATTAGAAGCTATCAGCCTGTCTTTTCTGGTAGATAAGATGGTCAAGCGTCGGGGCGGCATTGGTCCGAATATCGGTTATACGATGGCGCTGTTGGGCGGCAGCCCGATATTGTTCAGCACTGTTGGACAGGACTTTACAGAGTACCGGGAATGGCTGGAAAAGCACGGGGTGGACACCAGCGGCGTGCAGGTGATTGAAGATGATTTCACAGCCTCTTTCTTTGCGACAACAGATCGGAATAACTGCCAGATCGCCAGCTTCTATCCCGGGGCAATGGGCCAGGCTTCCCGGGTAAAACTTAGCGAGTGGCAGGGTGAACCCCTGGACCTGGTGGTGATTTCCCCTACAGATCCGGCAGCCATGAATCAGTACATTGACGAGGCTGATCAGCTGGAGCTGCCCTATCTGTATGACCCCAGCCAGCAGACGGTCAGACTTTCCGGGGAAGAACTCCGCCGGGGAGTATCCGGTGCCTATGCTTTGTTTGTGAATGAGTATGAATTCAGTCTGATCGAAAAACACGCCAATCTATCTCTGGACGAGATCAAAGAGCTGGTAGAGATTCTGGTCATTACCCTGGGCGACCAGGGTTCTCAGGTCTATTCCGGGGGGAGGGAATACTCCATTCCGGTTGTACCTCCTGAAAGGATTATCGATCCCACAGGAGTTGGGGATGCCTTCCGGGGTGGCTTTTTGACCGGTCTGAGCTTTAATCTGGGGCTGGAGCTTTGCGGCCAGATTGGAGCGCTGGCAGCCAGCTACTGTCTGGAGACTGATGGGCCTCAGAGCCATTTTTATACACCGGGTGATTTTATCGCCCGTTTCAGGAAGCATTTTGATGATCAGGGACAGCTGGATGTGCTGCTGAGCTGAGAAATTGAATTTTCAAATTTCCGGGTTTCCCCGGAATCTATTATTGATATTAGTCTTTGGAGAACAATATGGAAAACTTCGATATCAAGGATAAATCTCTGGCAGAAGGTGGCAGGCGCCGCGTAAAATGGGCAGAGCGCGAAATGCCTGTGCTGCGCTCAATTTTCGAAAGGTTTGTCAAGGAACGGCCTTTTGAAGGTGTACGCATGTCAGCCTGTTTGCATGTGACAACAGAAACTGCCAATTTGATGAAAACCCTGCAGGCTGGTGGAGCGGATGTGGTGCTGGTGGCCTCCAACCCTCTTTCCACGCAGGATGATGTGGCGGCTTCCCTGGTGATGCATAATGAAATTCCTGTGTATGCCATCAAGGGCGAGGACAATGTCACTTACTACAAGCACATCAACGCTGCTATTGACCATAAACCGCACATTACCATGGATGACGGGGCGGATGTGGTCAGCACACTGCACAAGGACCGCAGGGAAGAGCTTGACAATGTCATCGGCGGTACGGAGGAAACAACTACCGGTGTGATCCGGCTGCGGGCAATGGCGGCGGATGGTGCCCTGGAATTTCCAGTTGTGGCTGTGAATGATGCTATGACCAAGCACTTTTTTGACAACCGCTACGGGACCGGTCAATCGACCATGGATGGCATCATCCGGGCGACCAATGTCCTGATGGCAGGAAAGGTCTTTGTGGTAGCCGGCTACGGCTGGTGTGCTCGCGGTCTGGCCATGCGCGCCAGGGGTATGGGAGCAAATGTGATCGTCACCGAGGTGGATCCCCTGAAAGCACTGGAAGCGGTGATGGATGGCTTCCGGGTCATGCCCATGATTGAGGCGGCTCGCATCGGGGATATCTTCTGCACCCTGACAGGTGATCTTCATGTGCTGGATAAACACCATTTTGAAGTCATGAAAGATGGGGCGATCATCTCCAACTCAGGCCATTTCAATGTTGAGATCAATATCCCCGCCCTGGAAGAAACAGCCGAGGAAAAGATCCGGGTGCGCCCGATGATCGATCAGTACCTGCTGCCGGATGGCAGGCGCCTGAACTTGCTGGCGGAAGGTCGTCTGGTGAACCTGGCAGCCGCAGAGGGCCATCCCTCCAGTGTGATGGATATGTCCTTTGCCAATCAGGCGTTGAGCGCTGAATACATGGTCAAGAACGCGGACAGGCTGGAAAATCGGGTCTATTCGGTTCCCGAGGAGATAGACGCGGAGATTGCCCGCCTGAAACTGAAAGCCATGGACATCAACATTGATGTCCTGACTGATGAGCAGATCAAATACCTCAATTCCTGGCAGGAAGGAACCTAGAGATTACCGGCTATCTGGAAGACTGCTCGAAAAGTCATGTCAAGAGCCTGCGGTGCAAGACCGCGGGCTCTTTGTTTTTCCCTAACCTGTTCAGTCCTCATGGGCAATGTGAGTTCTGTCCATGTTTACTATAGCAAGGATTCTCTTTTGAGAAAATCCCTGTTTCCATGTACAATTCATGGTAATCTGGAAATGTCCTCCATCAGGATTGCCAGATATTTCACCAGCCTTTTACCAGTGAGGAAAGGTGTCTATGACCGAGCTTTCCAGACGCAATTTCCTGCGTTTTCTAACTGCCTGCCTGGGATCTCTGGGCAGTCTCTATCTGGCAGGATGCCTTAACCGCCAGAAATTGCTCACCAGGTCGATTTCCCCCGAAAAGATCTCCCCCAGTCCGTTTTTATCAGACGCGACCCAGCCCTCGACCAGTGTAGAATCTATTGAGGGGCCGACCGAGACAAAGGCAGTGACGGATACCCCATCCCCCACTGCAGCTTATCCCGATCTGGTGGTTGCCCGTGGAGGGGAACCGGGAGAGATGGTCCGGGCTGTGGTTGCGGCTCTGGGAGGAATGGGTCTGTTTGTCAAAGCCGGGGATGTGGTGGTGGTTAAACCCAACATCTGTGTCGCCTACCACGGCTATGAATACGCTGCCACAACCAATCCCTGGGTGGTGGGGGAAGTGGTCAGGTTGGCTCTGGAAGCCGGTGCCAAGCAGGTCAAAGTGATGGATTTCCCCTTTGGAGGCACTGGTGAGCAGGCCTACCGTGTCAGCGGTATCCAGGCGGAGGTGCAGAAAGCTGGCGGGCGGATGGTGGAAATGACCGCTGTGAAGTTCCTGCCAGCGGAGATACCTGGTGGGAAAGACCTTAAGACCGCCCGGATATATGATGACGTGCTGCGGGCTGACGTGCTGATCAACCTGCCAATCGCCAAACACCATCAGCTGGCAGGCCTCACTTTAGCGATGAAGAATTTGATGGGAGTGATCTATGACCGTCCCTTTATGCATGCTAATCTCGGCCAGCGGCTGGCGGACCTCAGCACCCGGGTGCGTTCCCATCTGGTGATCGTGGATGCGGTGCGCATGTTGATGGCCAACGGACCAACTGGCGGTAATCTCTCTGATGTTAAGAAAGCGGATACGATCATAGCATCGCCCAATATCGTTTCTGCAGACAGTTATGCGGCCACATTATTCGGCATCGAGCCCGAACAGATCAGCTATATCAAAAAAGGCGCTCAGATGGGATTGGGGATCAAGAACCTTTCCAAGCTGAAGATCGAGGAGATCAACCTTGGCTGAGAAGGAGGCATCCCCCCAGAAAGGGTTGTCACCCGGAAAGCGGCTCCAGCTCAGACGGGCCAGCCAGGTGTTCTTCCTGGGAGTGTTCCTGGTGCTGTTCTTATGGTCCAGACGGGAATTCTACCTCAACCCATCCCTGGTGTCTGGATTCAAAGAGAAGCTGGTCAATCTGCCCCTCCAGCTTGATCCGCTGGTGATGATCGCTCAATTTCTGGCCAGCCGAACGCTCGTCGCTGGCGCGCTGTTGGCGTTGATTACTGTCGCTATCACCCTGCTGTTAGGCAGGGTCTGGTGTGGCTGGTTCTGTCCGGTGGGCACGGTGCTGGATTGGATTCCTCTCAGATCATGGAAAAAGAAACAACCCTCCCTGCCCGAAGGCCTGCGGGGTATCAAATATGTTCTGTTGCTGGTGATCTTGATTGCCGCCGGATTGGGAAATCTGTCCCTGTTGATCTTTGACCCGTTGACGATCGGTTATCGGACCTTGACAACCGCGGTCTGGCCAGGTCTCGACCGGCTTTTCACAGCTCTAGAGCTGGCTGCTTTCAAGGTCCCATTTCTGGGTTCAGCTGTAAGCTGGATCGACAGCCTGGCCCGTCCGGTGATCATCCCTGCCCATCCGGCAGTGTACCGCTACAGTCTCCTGTATTTGGGATTTTTTGCGGGGTTGGTGGGGTTGAATGTACTGGCGCCGCGTTTCTGGTGCCGCTATCTTTGCCCCCTGGGTGGTTTCCTGGGGCTGCTGGGAAAGTTCAGCCTGGTGCATTGTGAGATCTCAGAAAGCTGTTCCCTGTGTGGCAGCTGCTTGCCTTCTTGCCCGACCGGGGCCATCCAGAAGGGAGAAAAAGTGTTCTGCGATCCGGGGGAATGCACCATGTGCCTGGCCTGTGCCGTTGACTGTCCGACAGGCCAGGTGACCTTTCCTGCGCAGAGCGCCGGGTTCATTCGCCAACCTTACGATCTCGACCGCCGCAAGGCTTTGATCTCTCTGGGAGCGGCTGCCGTAGGGGTGGGGCTGCTGGAAAGTGGGCTGGTAAATGACCGGATATCTCCCAAATTGATCCGCCCTCCAGGAGTTGAGAATGACAAATTTCTTAGCATCTGCATCCGCTGCGGGGAGTGCAGCACGGTATGCCCCACAAACGCTATCCAGATGGCTGTCTTTGAGGGAGGGGTTGAAGGGTTCTGGACTCCGGTGCTGGTTCCCAGGATCGGGTACTGTGATTATTCCTGCCAGGCCTGCGGCCAGGTCTGTCCGGTAGCAGCCATCCCTCCACTGACGCTGGAACTGAAGAGGGTTCAAGTGCTGGGAAAGGCGGAAATCGATCGCGACCGCTGTTTGCCCTGGGCAGAGAACACTGAATGTATTGTCTGCGAGGAAATGTGCCCTGTACCGGATAAAGCAATTGAGCTTGAGGTCGTGGAGGTCGAAACCTCTGAGGGGGAAAAGCACCTTCTTCAGCGGCCGACAGTAATCCGCAAGCTGTGCATAGGCTGTGGTATCTGTGAGAATAAATGCCCTGTAGATGGCCAGGCAGCCATCCAGGTGAGCGCGCATACAGCTGCCGGCCAGGCAGGAGGCAGACAGCGCAGGGGTCACGGACCGCAATGATTCTGGCCGGACGGGGAGTTATTCGAGGGCGATAAAAACCTTGCCGTAGCCGAAGATCTCAGCATCAAACACAAATATCAGGCCGCTGGTGTCCTCCGGGATCTGGAATCCTATCTGACCGCGGACCCTCTCCCCCGGCTGCAGTTCATCATCGGGCAGGCCGCTGTCCAGGATCGATTGGGCACCAAGGTGAAAGGTGTACTTCTGCCCGGAGGCATCTTTCAGATACATTTGGACTATGCTGGTGATCTCCCGGGTTGAATTTCCCTGGTTTTCAAGCTGGACATCAACTGCCACAAACTTATAACCTACCCTGGGTTGAACGATATCTGTGCCGTCAGGATAACTCACGCCCCGGACCTGGATGACCAGGTCAGAGATCTCGACTTGATCGCCGACTTGAAAGATTTCCTGCTGGTGAGCCAGGTTGAGGTCCTGAGGGGGCTCCATGGCTACCGGGGTTGATCCCAGATTAACTGAGACCTCTCCCAACCCGATCAGATTTGCCTCGTATACAAAAGTAAAATTGGTCTGGTCTTCAGGGACGTGGAATCCAACCTTGCCGCGGATCACTTCGCCGGGGCTGACCTCGCCGTTGGGGGGATTTCCTCCACCAGCAGCAGTTGCTCTGCCGTTCAGGTTGTATTTTCGACCGCTGGGGTCTTTTAATGTCATCTGGAAGACCGGGGAACTGGTAAAGGATTTGTCTCCCTGGTTGGCTATCATCAGGTCGACGACCAGGTATTTTTTGCCCTCATCCGGGGGGTTGAATTCCCCTCCCGGGGGTTGGTCCCACCCCAAAACGACCAGGACCACATCATTTATGCTGATGATGTCGCCAATCTCGAAAATGGTTTTCTCCTGGGGGGCAGAGCTTTCCGGTGCTGTTTGCTGATCAATGGTTCCCAGGGCGCCAACCTTTGTAGGCTGCCGATCCATCTGGCAGGCTGCAAGTGCCAGTAATAACAGAACTGCTGTGATACTGAATAGGACGTGTGTTCTCTTCATATATCTTTCCCGGATTTTCCTTGGGTCAGGGGAGGAGCTGCTATCCATCACTCGTATACGATAATAATACAATATTTGGCAGCCAGAAGTTTAATAGAGCCTTTTAATAAGAATTCCTTTCCCGGTCTTATTGATACCTCTTCCTGTTCTGGGAAGGGTCGTTTCCGGGTGGGTGCCAGACGCTCCGGGCTGCTCTAATCTAACATTGTTCTAAGTGGGTAGCTGAATTCAGAAGGAATTTAATATATAATCAGCAGCACACGCTGGAAGCTGGACAGGAAAGCTGGTCAGCCGGCTGACGTGGTAAAATTCTTTCCCACCGGAAGAGATTTGTAAAAGGCAGCTGGATTCTTGGGAGCAGGGCAGAGCCCGGAGACGATGTTTCAAGGAAGGGGTTGATGGTCGTTGACAATATTAAAAAATTCCTGGCCGAACCACCCCGGGATCTGAAGGATCCCAGATTGTATATCAACCGGGAATTAAGCATGATGCGTTTCAATAAGCGGGTGCTTGAAGAAGCCCTGGATGAATCCCACCCGCTGTTGGAAAGGCTTAAATTCCTGGCGATCTTTTCCAGCAATCTGGACGAATTCTTTATGATCCGGGTTTCCGGGCTGCGCCGCCAGATGGAAGCCAGCGCCCATCAGGTGCCGCCAGATGGGCTGCTGCCATCGGAGCAGCTGGCCATGGTGCGCCAGCGCCTGCTGCCCCAACTGGAAGAACAGTATCGCTGCTGGAAGGACGACCTGCTTCCCAAGCTGGAAAAGGAAGGGATCAAAGTCCTGCATTATCACCAGCTGAAACGCAAACAGCGGAAAATATTACGGGGATATTTCAAGAAGGAGATTTACCCGGCCCTCACTCCGTTGGCCTTTGATCCGGGACATCCTTTTCCCCAAATCTCGAATTTGTCCATGAACCTGGCTGTGGTAGTCTACGACCCCAGGCACGGCCAGCGTTTTGCCCGCTTAAAAGTACCCAAGATCTACTCCCGACTGATAGCTATCCCTAGTGAGGAGACCGCCGACGAGTTCCAGGAATTAGGTCTGAATGACCGCACCTCGAGCAATTTTATCTGGCTGGAAGAAGTGGTGAAAGCCAACCTGGACCTGCTCTTCCCGGGGTTAAAGGTTGAGGCAGCTTATCCGTTCCGGGTAACCAGGGATGCAGATCCGGAAATCGAGGAAGACGAAGCCTCTGATTTGCTCGCGGCGATCGAGGAGAGCGTTCGTGAACGGCAGTTTGGTACCGCTATTCGATTGGAAATTGATGGCACCATGCCTGACCAGGTGCGGGAAATCCTGCAGACCAATCTGGATGTGGCTTCCTACCAGACCTATGTAGTTGATGGGCCAATCGGGTTAAGCGATGTCATGGAGCTGATGAGCATCAACCGGGCTGACCTGAAGGATACGCCTTTCAAGCCTTCCCTCCCGCCTTCTCTTTCGACTGATGAAAACATTTTTTCAGTCATCCGCCGGCGTAATATCCTCCTTTATCATCCTTATGACAGTTTTGACCCGGTAGTGCGTTTTATCCGGGAAGCTGCCCGGGACCCGGAGGTGCTGGCTATCAAGATGACCCTCTACCGGGTGGGTCCGGATTCACCGATCGTAGCCGCGCTGATGGATGCCAGGGAGAACGGCAAGCAGGTGGCGGTGCTGGTAGAGCTGAAAGCCCGATTTGATGAAGAGAACAACATCATCTGGGCCAGAGCGCTGGAGCGGGCCGGGGTCCATGTTGTCTATGGGCTGGTGGGCTTGAAGACCCATGCCAAAGTCAGTGTGGTGATCCGCCATGAACAGGATGGTATCCGCCGTTACATCCATCTCTCATCTGGGAACTACAATGACGAGACAGCCCGCCTCTATACGGATATCGGGTATTTCACCTGTGACCCGGAAATCGGCAAAGACGTTTCTGCTCTCTTCAACGGCCTGACAGGCTATTCGCGAAATGAGGAATACAAGAAACTGCTGGTTGCCCCGGGGCACATGCAGGAAGACATCATATCCAGGATCGAAAGGGAGATCAAAGTCCATAAGAAGAGCGGTGATGGCTACCTGGCATTCAAGATGAATGCCCTGGTGGACCAGCCCAGTATCGAAGCCCTCTATCGGGCCTCTCAGGCGGGCGTTAAGGTGGACATCCAGGCCCGGGGCATTTGCTGCCTGCGTCCCGGCGTTCCCGGCGTCAGCGATAATATCACGGTGACATCGATAGTAGGGCGCTTTTTGGAGCATGCCAGGATCTACTACTTCCGGAATGGTGGTGAGGAGGAAATCCTGCTGGGAAGCGCTGATTTAATGCCCCGCAATCTCTATCGCCGGGTGGAAACCCTGTTCCCGGTTGATGACGATGTGATTAAGAGATCCATCCGGGATGAGATCCTGAAAGTTCATCTGAGGGATAATGTTAAAGCCAGGAAAATGCTGCCGGACGGCACCTATGAACCGGTCAGCCGTAAAGCGGATGAAGAGCCTCTGAACTCTCAGGAATGGATGATTGCTCACAGGGGGATCTGGCATAAAGCGGAATAGCCCGGGGTCGTGAACGGGAAATAAAAGTCCGCAGGGTACAGAGTGTTCTTGGTTCTGCAGGGGGAATTTTCCCAAATGCCCGACCGAATGCCAGTCAGGGAACGCAGCCGGCAGGTTTATCCGGGAGGGGAGAAACTATCAAAGATGATTTCTTTTTGATAGGCTTCTGCCATCAGCGGGGCGGCGTTGCGTCCAGCCTGCCAGATCTCGACTGCGGGATACTGGTTGGCAACCAGAGTGATTCTCAGCTGACCCTCATCCCAGGTGAGGATGACATCTGTGATGTTGCCGTTTCTGCCCCGCTCCAGGCATTCTGCCAGGCGGAGAATGGCTGAGAGTCGGCGAAGCAGGACCAGATCTTTCTTGCCCAGCAGCAGTTTATAGTCTGAAATATCGGGTTGGCCTTTGCGGTGATAACGGCACATCAAGGCGATCAGGGCCGTTTCCCTGGGTGAATAGCCGGGTAAGCCGTTGTATTCCAGCAGCGTCTGGGTGTGTTTGTGGTGACTGCTGTAGCCGATTACCCTCCCCAGATCATGAAGCAGGGCTGCCGCGGAAAGCATTTCCCGCTCCCGGGAGTCGTATCCATGCAGGGGGCCCAGCTGCTCGAAAAGTCTGCCCGCCAGGAATCTGACATGGTGGGCGTGTTCTTTCTCGTAGTCATAATTACGGGCCAGGTTCAGGGTGCTGAAGCGGCGCACACTGGGAATGATCGGCGAATCCAGATGATCCCAGAAAAGTTCCAGGAACACTCCCTCCCTGAGTCCGTTGACTGACAGCAGCATCTCTTCAACGCCCAGGCGGTCCATTACTGCCCGCAGCACCATGGCTCCGGGCAGGATAATGTCAGCTCGATCGCTGCTCAGCCCGGGCAGCTGCTGCCTTTTTGCCAGGGGATGCTCCCTGAAATAGGCGATGCTTCTTATAACAGAGGATTTTTCAAGGATAAAGCCATGCTGAGTGTAAAGGGGGTATCTCTGACGCTCTGCCTCAATTAATGCCAGGTTGCGGATGGTGCCTCCCAGACCGACCAGCGGTCCTCCAGCCTTCTTCTCCAGCCAGCTCACACTGTCCAGCTGGCGTTCAATCTCCTTCTTGATCTTGCGATACTCTTCTTTTGTTGCCGGGTCGTGGGTGATGAATCTCTCTGTCAGGGCCAGAGAGCCCAGCGTCAATGAAATTCCTCTCATAAATGAGCGTTTCTGGATGTCGCTGAGTTGGACGCTGCCCCCACCGATGTCAAGTATGACACCGTCCTGGAGCTCGATTTCGTTCAGTGCCCCCAGACTATCATAGTAGGCTTCTTTTTCACCGTCCAGAAGCTGGATGGTGATTCCCAGCTCATCCTGGACGCGCTTGAGGAAAGCCGGCCCATTAACTGCCTCCCGAACCGCGCTGGTCGCTGTTGCCAGGATCTGGCTGACATGGGTCTGCATGCAGAAATCCTTGAAAAATCGCAGGGTTGACATACCCCGCTCGACGGCTTCAGCGCTTAAGCCCCGGGCAGTCATGCCCTGACGGAGCCGGACAACTTCCCGGACCTCATCCACCAGCTGGTAGGAAAAACCCAGTTGGGTTTCCATGACAATCAAGCGGTTGGTGTTTGAGCCGAGATCAATGACGGCGATGCGCTGTTTTTCTGACATGAGAACTTCTGGAAATCTAGGGTCGGTCAAGTAGGCGGGACATGGATTGGTGCACTTTTCGATTGTATGACATAACCAACTAGCCGTCAATTTGCCAGTCCCCGGAAACCGCTTGACAAAAACACAGGCCTGTGCAATAATGGGAATGTAATAAATAACTATTACAATAGGAGAATATGAAATTAAACATTGATCCTGACAGCAGCGTGCCGATCTACATTCAAATTGAGGACAGGATCCATTCTATGATCGCTGCCGGTCAGCTGCAGCCAGGTGAACAGCTTCCCACCATCCGCGAGCTGGCCGCTGATATCCGGGTCAATCTCAACACAGTTGCCCGGGCATATATTGAGCTTGATCGGGAAGGGGTGATCTCGACCCAGCGGGGCAGAGGGACATTTGTCAGCGACGTTCCGAACAAAAAACAGCGAGAACGCAAACGCCAGAAGCTGCTGCAGTCTATTGTTGAGAACGCTCTGGAAGAGACCCACCACCTGGGGTACAGCGCGGAAGAGATCAAGAAAGCCTTTGCCGAGCAGCTCTCAAAATTGCCCGAGAAGAGGGAAGAAAAACTATCCTAACTAATTAGGAGGAAAAAAACAATGGTCATCAAACCTTCAGGATTAGATTTCCGGTATGAGCAGAAAAGTCAGAGCCAGGTCAATGGGCTGGCCCTGTTTGTTTTTCTGCTGTTGATGCTGATTTCCTCAGGTGCCGCCATTTGGATGGTCATATCCGGGTTCAGGACGATCTGGATCATCGGTGAGCTGCTGGTCCTGAATATCATCGGCCTGTATGTGCTGCTGGCCTTTAAAGTTGCCGAGCAGTGGGAAAAAGCCATCCTGCTGCGGTTGGGGAGATTTGTGGGATTGAAAGGCCCCGGACCGTTTTGGATCATCCCCGTTGTGGATACCATCCCGGCCTGGATCGATCACCGGGTGATGGTAACTTCGTTTACGGCTGAAAGGTCCTTGACCAAGGACACCGTTCCTGTAGACGTGGATGCGGTGTTGTTCTGGGTGGTCTGGGATGCTGAAAAAGCCGCCCTGGAGGTGGAAGACTACCGGGCTGCCATTGCCTGGGCAGCTCAGACGGCTTTGCGCGAGATCATCGGCCAGATGGAGCTGGCAGATATTTTGGTGGGGCGGGCCAGGATGGATGAGGAACTGCAGCGCATCATCGATGACAGGACCACACCTTGGGGCATCACCGTACAATCGGTGGAGATCCGCGACATTGTGATACCGGGCGGCCTGGAGGATGCCATGAGCCGCCAGGCTCAGGCAGAGCGCGAACGTCAGGCCCGGGTCATTCTGGGAGAAAGCGAGGAGCAGATTGCAGCTTCCTTTGCCAAGGCTGCAGAAGCCTACCGGGATAATCCCACTGCACTCCACCTGCGAGCCATGAACATGCTCTTTGAGGGCTTGAAAGAGCGCGGTGCGATGGTTATAGTGCCCTCCAGCGCGGTCGATACTATGAACCTGGGTGGTTTAATGGGTTTGGCCTCCCTGGCGGAAGATCAGAACATAGAAAAAGGAGATCTGACAAGTGGAAAAGAAAAATGAGCTGAAAGCGGATTTCATTGAGGTCACGGTCAAGGGCAGCCTTAAGACGGAACATGATTTCCAATCCGCTGATGGTAGATTGGGCTTGCTGAAAATGAACGGTTTGATCACGGAAGGCACGTTTCAGGGAGTAGATGGCCTGTCAATCCATTTTAAGAAGACCAGTTTGTTGAAAGCACAATACGAACTGGATCAGGAGGGCGTAAAACTGGGTTCAGCAAAACCTGCCAAGGCTTTAAGGAAGGCTTTATCACTGGAATTAGAAGGGAAATCTTTCTCACTCGTTCCTGGAAAATTACTCACCAGGACCTGGAATCTGCTCAACAGTGAGGGCTCTCCCATTTGTGAGCTGAAGCCCCGGGGAGTTCTAAAAAGAGGGGCTGTGATTCAGATCCTCTCCCCGGTAGAGCTGAAACTGCTGGTGTTCGCGTACTGCCTGGTGACTAAGCGCTGGCAGGAGGAATCCTCAGCTTCTTAATTCCGGAAGATCAATGAAAAAGGATCCCCAGGCTGCATCTTTATTGAGGTGCAGCCTGTAGTTTTTCTATTACAATAATTCAAACGATGTGAAAAAGACTTCTGGCAGAGGAGGTGGGTATGTCCGGGAATGGGAGAAATCTGATTAAAAGATCCACCCGGGAGTTCTACAGGGAAGGAAAGAGAACAGCTGGATATTCCTTGTTTGACTTCCTGCATGGCTATCTTTATGCCAGATGGCCTTATCTGTACATCGGAGTCGCTACAGGTGAACACCGGCTCAGCCGGGTACTGGCACCGATTTTCCTGTTCCTGTCCTCTCTCATTGATGGATCTCCTGAAGGAGAAGAAGATTTCGGATCAGCCTGGGCGAATGCCTATCATGGGAAGGTTGTTCCCCTGGAGGAAGCCAAACGGCTGGTCTCGATCCAGGAAGAGATCGTTATCAAAGACCTGGAGAAGGTGATTCCCTTCACAAAAGCCAAAGACATCATCATGAAGAACCCTGACCGCATCGCGGTGCTGGATTGTCCCTGCCGGGCGGCAAGGGAAAACCCCTGCACACCCCTGGATGTTTGCCTGATCGTGGGAGATCCTTTTGTGAGTTTCATTCTCGATCACCAACCTGAAAAAAGCCGCCAGATCAGCTCTTCGGAAGCGATGTCGATCCTCGAGGCAGAACACCAGCGCGGCCATGTCCAGCACGCTTTCTTCAAAGACGCCATGCTGAACCGATTCTATGCCATCTGCAATTGCTGTTCCTGCTGCTGTGGGGCCTTCCAGGCGCAGAATAGCGGCACACCCATGCTGTTGGCATCGGGCTATACCGCCGAGGTGAACCAGGAGCTGTGTGAGGGCTGCGGCACCTGCCAGGAACACTGCCAGTTCTCAGCGATTGAGATGATCGACGGCAAGTCCTTCATTCACCGTGATGAGTGCTACGGATGTGGGGTTTGTGTTGACCAGTGTGATCAGGGAGCCATAGTGCTGGAGCTGGATCCGGCAAAAGGGGTGCCCTTGGAGATTGAGGTGCTGATGGAAGATGCCAGGCAGGCTGCTTGAGGCCTGCCGGTATCGGGGCTGGATCAGGGATGAACGTCAATTAACCTGCCAGTGGTGGCTTTCAGGAGGTCTCCGGGCTGGATGCTGAATACCGCCTGGGGGGAACCAGCAGCGGCCCACACCAGCGGGTGCTGCAGCAGATCCCTGTCGATGTAAAGGGGAAGGTCATTTTTCAATCCAAAGGGGGATACGCTGCCAATCGCAAATCCTGTCTGCTGGCGGACGAAGGCGGCATCTGCCAATTCTATCCTCTCACCCAACTCGCGGCTGACGAACTCTTCATCCACCTGGTTTGCACCGCTGGTTAAGATAAGGACTGCCTTTCCACTGGCTGATTGGAAAACCAGCGACTTGACGATCTGGCCGACACTGCTTTTCACTGCGGCAGCGGCTTGGGCTGCTGTTCGGGTGCTGTGGGGCAGTTCCTGCAGCTGGTGGGGAACTTTCAGTTCTTCCAGAGCTTTCTTTACGCGGTCAAGGCTGGTTGGCTTTTCTTTCACGGCTGAACCTTATTGCTCTTCTTCGCTGATAACAGAGATTTCCAGGTAGATCGGATCGCCAAAACGGTTGCCGTCCGGGTCATATGCTTGCCACCAGGAATTGTAGCGGCCGGGATTGTCTGGGGCTGTAACGCTGATTTCCACCACAGCTTTGGTGGACTGTCGGGCAGGGTAGAGCTGCTGCACCTTTTCTGCTCCCAGAGCCAACCCGGAAATCAGCTGCAGGGAGTACGAACTATCCCAGTTGCAGCTGCCGTTATTCTTTACAAGCCATCTTTTGGTCAGGTGCTGGCCCGGCTCTACTTCGCTGCCGTCCGGAATTGTGAGATCATCCAGGAATATTAGCTGATTCTCGCAATCCGTCTGGCGGGTTGGAAGGGGTTTCAGATCACCACCAGAAAGCTGCGCCTCAGCTGGATCGGCTGTAGGTGGCAGGAAGTTGGCGACGGGTGTTCCTGCATTCACCTGCACCCCGGGCCGGCAGCCAGCCAGCAGGAGCAGCAGCAGCAGCATCAACCCTGTCAGGGCGACTGGATCAACCCAGATTTTCTTCATCTGCAGGGCTGGCGCTTTCCTCGGCCGCAGTTTCCGGAGATGGTTGGACCAGCACCAGGTCTCGAATGGTTTTTTCTATCTCCAGAGCAACATCAGGGTTTTCCTTGAGGTATTCTTTAGCGTTTTCCCTTCCCTGGGCAATTCTGGTATCGTCGCCATAATAGTAAAATGAGCCTTTTTTCTCTACCACACCGACCTCAACTGCCAGGTCCAGGATATCGCCTGATTTCGAGATTCCCTCATCATGCATGATGTCAAATTCCGCAGTCCGAAAGGGTGGCGCTACCTTGTTCTTCACCACGCGAACGCGGGTCCGGCTGCCGATGATGTCCGTGCCGGATTTGATGGATTGGATCCGCCGGACATCGAGCCGGACAGAGCTGTAAAATTTCAGGGCCCGACCTCCGGGAGTGGTTTCCGGATTGCCGAATACCACACCGATCTTCTCCCGGAGCTGATTGGTGAACACCAGGGAGGTGTTGGTCTGCCGGATCGCTCCGGAGAGCTTCCTGAGTGCCTGGGACATCAAGCGGGCCATCAGGCCCATATGGGAATCGCCCATGTCACCCTCAATTTCTGCCCGGGGCACCAGCGCGGCGACAGAATCGATGATGATCACATCCACCGCCCCGGAGCGGATCAGTGATTCAGCGATTTCCAGGGCCTGCTCCCCGGTATCGGGCTGGGAGATGAGCAGATTATCAATGTCCACTCCCGTCCTGGCCGCATAGGCAGGATCCAAGGCATGTTCCATGTCTATGAAAGCGGCTGTGCCGCCTGCTTTCTGGGCTTCCGCGACGATGTGCTGGCAGATAGTGGTCTTGCCGGAAGCTTCCGGCCCGTAGATCTCAGTCACTCTACCCCGGGGAATGCCTCCCACGCCGAGGGCCAGGTCCAGCGACAATGTACCGGTGGGGATCACATCCACGGCCAGGCTCTTGGCATCCCCTAATTTCATGATTGCCCCCTCACCAAAGCGCTTGGTGATGTCCTGCAGGGTTTTGTCTAAAGCTGTTTTCCGTGGATCATCCGCCATGATTTCCTCCTCTAGGAATCCATCCTTTTCTGCCGGTGTGGCTTGTTTACAGTCTAGCACAAATGTTCTAGACGTCAAGGGGATGGCGTGAAAATAATTTCTGGGGTGGGTGGCAGCCGATCTGAGAAGCCTTTCCAGATATTGAATTTGAAGAAGCTCACCTGACCGGGTTTGATCTCGATTTCCTCAGTGTAGCGGTATCCGATGCTGGTGGTGGGGATGTCGATGACATATTTACCGGCAGGGATATTGGCGAGGGTGAAGTTCTCACGGTAATACGGATCGAAATTGATAACATCGTTCTGGTACGAGTTTCCGATCCAACCCACATCCTCGACCGGGCCCGTTACTGGATTGCCCTCGGCGGGGTGTAAATAGACTAATTGGCGTTCCAGCGGTCTGCCCGAGTAGGTAAGCACCTGGCCTACCAGCACACCCCAACCCTGGGGAGGGGAGATCCACAGATCAGGGTTGCGGGTGGAGAAATATTCATTCTTGCCCAACCGCACCTCAAAATGCAGGTGAGGTCCGGTGGTATGGCCGGTATTACCCATAGTGCCGATCTGCTCACCGCTGTGGACCTGCTGTCCTTCCTCAACCAGGATCTCATTCATGTGAGCGTAGAGGGTGAAGAGCGGCTCACCCTGGTAGCTGAAATCGTGTTCGATCACCACCGCATTGCCATAGGGGTCATCGTAGATATTATTCCCACCCCGATAGACGCCCTGACCGGCATAGATCACCCTGCCGTCTCCAGCAGCCAGAATGGGAGTCCCGATATCACCCGGGATGTCGATCCCGGTATGGACCACATTCTCAAAGAATACTCCCCCATACCCGTATGTGGAGAAAGCCGAATCGATATCAGTAGCAGCCAGGGGAGGGGAGAAGTAAAAATGATCATACTCGCCCGGCACCCAGGGAACCGGGTAGGCGGGAGGTCTCCAGGGTTTGAGGGAGCCCTGAGGATCCGGGGGGATGGAGAATTCCGGGGTTGCCGGAATCAGGGTAGGGGTAGGAGATAATTCTGGCACCGGGCTGGGGGTCAGCGTGGACAGGTTTGAACTGATCTGGGTAGCGGTAGCTGCGGCCTGGGTGTGGCTGGGCTGGGGTTGGGAAATCGTTGGCGTTTGCTCCCGGGCAGACAGGTTCTGACAGCGGACCAGCAGAGGAAGACAGACGAACAGGCAGATCAACCTGAGATTTACCATTCCCAGACCTACCCGATCTTTGGTGGAGTGAATGTCAGCCCTTTTCATGACTTTCAGGGATTAGCGAAGCTTTCGTAGCTTGGCAGCTCTTCTGCTGAATAGACCTGACCCAGCGCTTCCTCTAGACTCAGCCCCTGAGTGAAAGCAAAATACTGATAGCGGGAGGCTTTTTCCGAAAACTGCCAGAAAGTCTCTGCAGGGAAGCGTTTCCAACCATAGGCTTCTGCCAGGGCAGTGAAGTCTACCCAGTAGCCCTGGGGGATCGCCTTCGATAAAGCTCCGCCGTTCTCGTAGTCAGCATTCTTTCCTGAATAGCGGGCTTGTAGATCCCAGGAATAGAACTGGAGCGGGCTGCCCTGGAAGCCCTGCTGGTTAATGGTCCGGATATATACCCGCCAGTAGGTCTGGCTGCCATGGTCATCCCTGGCCAGCACCAGCCAGTTTGCCAGACGGGGAAGATCATTGACTGCCATCCCTCTCCCGGTATAGAGCCAGTCAAGGTTCACACCGGGAGCCAGCGGTTGATCGGGGGGAACATAGGCGTTTTCCAGCGTGGAAAGAAAATCCCAGCCAGTTTCCCTGATTACCTCTGCACGGAGATCTGAAAAGCTGCTAACGGCGTCTTCATGGAATTTTGGTGAGGGAGCAGAGACGTTCCTGAGGTTGATGAGATCGGCAGTTCCCTGTCCGGCATTACCCTCAGCCCGGGCAGCGCTATCCCACAGAGGAGTAGGGGCAGGTCCCGAACTCAGATCCGCCAACCAGGAAAAGTCCTCTCCTCCAAACCAGCTGAAACCTTCTACCTTTCCCGGAAGCTTTACCGCCGGAAGCATCACCTGGGGATCATCGTTGGGGCCCGGGTAGGCGGTCAAATAACTCTCATAAGGTTGTTCAACGATCGAGTACAGCAGTTCCCCATCACCAGCCCACAGCGGCCAATCGCCGGTCCCTGAGTAGACCGGGTCCTGGTTTGGATGTTGGGAATCCCAGGTCACTAGCGAATGGTTGCCTTCCTGTGTTACAACCGACCAGGTCAGATAGCGGCCGTCAGCGGACCAGGCAGGATGTTTGACGATCTCCCCGGGAGGATTGGGGATCCTGACAGCCTTGTCTTCCTCGGGGGAGTCCAGGTCAGCGTACCAGACCTCCAGCCTGCCGGACCGGCTGCTGATAAAACTGATCCACCTTCCCTGGCCGGACCAGTCCGGGGCAAAGTCAGCCGCCGGATTTCTGGTGAGGGGGATGGGTCCGCTCGCTCGATCCCGGCTCTGGAGCAGTATCTCCAGATTGTTAATTTGATAGCTCTCGTAAGCCAGCCACTGCCCATCCGGCGACCAGCTGGGATTGGCATCATATGCTGCGCTGTCGGTGAACTGTTCCACATCCCCGGTCAGCAGATCCAGGATGTAGATATCCCAGGGTCCGTTGCGGTTGGACGAAAAAGCGATATATCTGCCGTCCGGGCTGATATCGGGGGTGATGTCCTGGTGGGGGCCGCTGGTCATTCGGGTCAGGGGCAGCCCGCTGAAACCCGTCCCCCCCCAATCCTCCAGAAAGGGCTGGTAAGCAAAAAGATGAATATCTGTCCCTTCCTGGATGGCAAGTATCAGGGTACCGAATTGCGAGGGATAGGTGTAAATTTCTGGATCTCTGTGGACTGCCTGAGGGGTAGCTTGAGGAGTTTCTGTCGGGGAAGGGCTGGGGAGAGTCAGGGTTGGCGCAGCTGTCTGGGTAGAAAGCGCCTGCTGTTGGTCAATTCTCTGGCGGGCTTCCGGATAGAGAAGAATGGCAGCGATAAGCAGCAGGATGCCAGTACCGATCAGGATTACATTGGGCAGCGTCCAAGCTTTTAGCTCCGGGGGCAATGATCCGTTAGCATTCTCATCCATTGGAATTCGTCCTGGTCTCAAGGTTAATATTCACGAAGCCAGCGAGGAAAATAGCTTTTCAACCGCCCGCCCTGGATCTTTCCCCACCCGAGGGGATGACCGCCGACAGTTACAAGTGTCCACTCTTCCAGGTTCCGGTCCGAATTGGCTAGTGCTACTGGAGATCCCCTCAGGTAAGAATCCAGCCGGGGTTCTCCTAACGAAAATTCTAACACCGTTTGCAGGTCTCCTGCGTCCAGAGCAGACGCAAGAGCGGGGCTGGGAATAAAAGTATCTCTCTGGATTGTACCCAGCCACCAGCCCCAGTGGATGACATTCAACCCCTCCAGAGCCGGGGTTGTGTCTGGAACCCAGTAGAGCCTGTTCCCGTAGCTGCGAACTTCCTGGCTGGAGGGCTTGATCCGCCCGGTATTTTTCGTTTCCCGGAGGGTGTGGCTGAAAAACCCACTGTAAATTTCTCGCATTCTTGGGTCCGTACCTGCCTTTGACCCGGGGAGGGGGTGATCAGGATTCGGGGTCCCGGATATTTTCCTCAACCGGGCCGCAAAATGACCTTCCCCGGGGGATAAGTGGGGCCAGATCCGGACTGACCGGGAAAGATTCCTCTGGTCTGGCTGGTCCAGTTCTATACCCTCCGCATATCCATCCCGCCTGGGGATAGCTTCCAATTCAAAATCAGGATTGCGGTTCAAAAAACGAGCCACACTGCCCTCATTCTCCATCTGATTGAAGGTGCAGGTGGAATAAACCAGCAGCCCTCCTGGACGGACCAGCTTTCCCGCGAACCAGAGGATTTCATCTTGCAGGACACTGCAGCGCTGGCTGAATGCAGGAGACCATTTTTTGATCTCCCCGGGGGCTGACCGAAAAGTTCCCTCTCCCGAGCAGGGAGCATCTACCAGCACCCGGTCAAAGTAGGCTCCGTAGTGATCGCTGAGCCGCCGGGGCGTTTCGCAAAGCACAGCGGTAACCCTGGTGCCCCAGCGCTCCAAATTCCTTGCCAGCGCCTGCACTCTCCTGGGATTGGAGTCGTTGGCGACCAGGATACCCTGATCTCCCATTCGAGCCTGGATCTGGGTTGTTTTGCCTCCAGGTGCAGCGCACAGGTCAAGCACACTCTCGCCTGGACGGGGATCCAGAATGGCGACCGGTGCCATGGCGGAGGGTTCCTGCAAGTAGTAGAGACCAGCTGCGTGAAAGGGGTGTTTGCCGGGAGTCTCTGCAGTTTTAAGTTGAAAACCGTTATCCGACCAGGGCAGGGGAACATACTCACCAGGAAGAGCGGATTGGATTTCTGGCAGGCTGGTTTTTGCGGGATTGATCCGGAGGCCTTTGACCGCGGATTCCCCCAGCGCCGTCCAAAAATGGGGGGCTTCAGACCCCAGAAGCAAATTGATATTGCTGATGAACTCAAGGGGATATTGATGTTTCACTGGAGAGTGAAAGAGATAGTTTTAGAATCCAGGGGGTTGGATAGGATGGCCCCTACTTTTCCAGGTTCCAGTTCGGATTCCACTTCCTGCAGCGTGAATAAGGACAGCGTCAGGTTGTATTTCCCGGCTTTTGACAGTGGGGCTGGGATATGCAGGGTGATCTCATTCTGGGAGATGTACATGTTGACTATATTGGCCGACGCAAGCACCTCCCCGGTTTGATTGTTAAGGGTGATGGCGCTTCCCAGCGATTTCCGGGAGGTTGACAGCCTGAAGGCGACTCTGACCCGTCTCATGTCCGGGTAGGGCTCGGCTATTAACTCAACGATTTTTGCCTGACTGTCTTCCGGAGAGAGCTCGTCAAGCTGAAAGAATAGGTCCTCGTTCATATTATTGAGCACTGTTCATACAAATAAGATACTAGCATAGTGTACCACCCGGGAAATAAAAAAGTCCAGCCGATTAGCGGCTGGACTTGACGTTCTGCTCCTGGTGTAGATTCAATCATGCTTATATGCCAGACCTACTGCACCTGGTCCAGCGTGGGTGCCAATTACCGGACTGACCTCAGAAAAGATCTGCTCGACCGCGGGTATCCTTTCAAGTGCCAGATCTAAAACGTATCGGGCAGTTTCAGCGTTGTTGGCATGCAGCGTTGCCAGGCGGATGTTCTTTTTTCCCTGGGTCCGTTCTTCTATCAGCTCGACAATTCTATTCAGAGCTTTATTCTGGGTGCGGACGGAATCCACCGGTGTCACCAATCCGTCCTGGATGGCCAGAACCGGTTTGATGTTCAGCAAAGTGCCGACAAAGCGTTTTGCCCCACCGATCCTGCCTCCCCGGTGCAGGAATTCCAGGGTATCCAGAACGAAGATCACGCCAGTTTTCTCCCTGGCATCCAGAGCCAGACGTTTGCACTCCTGCAGGCTGGCACCCTGGTTGGCCGCCCTGGCGGCAGCCAGCACCTGGAAGCCCAGCGCCATTGCCAGAGACCGGGAATTGACAATTTCGATGTTTGCCTCGGGAAGCATCTTTTTAGCCTGGGTGGCGGATGAGATCGTCCCGGAGAGTACTTCGGAAATTAACACAGCCAGGATATCGTAGCCCTGCTGGTGAAGGGATCGAAACAGCACTTCAAAATCAGCCACCGAGGGCTGGGAGGTGCTGGGCATTATTTTGGCTGTTTCCAGCCGCTTGTAAAATTCTACCGGGGTGATATCCACGCCATCATAGAAATTCTCTTCTCCCCAGATCACTGTCAGGGGAACAACGTGGATGCCGTTATCTTTGATTAAATCTTCGGGTATATATGGTGAGCTGTCTGTCACAATGGCGACTTTCGACATGAGTCCTCTCTTTGGATAAATGATAATGACTGAAATCCAAAGTGTATAACACATGACCCACAGGGTGGTTACGAAGCAGGGGGTTTTCCCGGATTGCTACATCCCGTGCATACAGGTGATTGCCAGAGTTCCCGGGCCAACATGGGTGCCGATCACCGGGCTGAGTTCCGCCAGATAGATCTCGGCAGGATCAAACCGGGCTTTGACCTCTTCGATCAGGGCTTGGGCCTGTTCCGGGACATTGGAGTGCATCACTGCCATCCGCAGGGGGGTTTCCCCGCCGGCTTTTTCCTCTATCAAATCCATCAGGCGCTCCAGAGCCCGCTTCCTGGTGCGCACCTGGTCGACAGCGTCAATGATGCCCTCTCTCATTTCCAAGATAGGTTTGATGTTCAGCATCGATCCCAGGAAACGCTTGGCACCTCCAATCCTGCCGCCCTTGTGCAGGAATTCCAGGGTGTCCACAGCGAAAACAACATCGGTCTTCTCCTGGGCTTGGCGAGCAACCCCGGCAACTTCCTGGAGAGAACCGCCGGCCACTGCCTTCCGGGCGGCGGCCAGGATGTGCAGTCCCGCTGCCATTCCGGCTGTTTTTGAGTCGACAACTTCAACCCGACCGGGATCCAGCTCAGTCTGGGCCTGGAGGGCAGAGTTTACTGTACCGGAAATACCGGAGGAGATCAGGATAGCGACCACATCTTTCCCTTCAGCCAGCAGATCCTGGAAACAATCCTTGAAGGCGGCAGCAGGGGGTTGGGAGGTGCTGGGCAGGGTGCTGCTGGTGGCCAAACGGTTGTAGAATTCGGAGGTGGTGATATCAACCCCGTCTGCGTAGGATACTCCATCCCAGATTAAGGTCAGCGGGATCACCTGGACGTGAAACTCTTCCAGGATAGCCGGGGGAAGGTTGGCGGTGCTGTCTGTGACAATGGCGACTTCATTCATGGGGGCCTCCTTGGTTCTCTGTCTGATGGTCAGGACGGGTAGGGGCGTTCTCAGAAAAACGGAGCGGTAATCCGCTCCGTTGCAAGCACCCTCGGCGTGACTCGAACACGCGACCCCTTACTCCGCAAGCAAGTGCTCTAATCCACTGAGCTACGAGGGCAAAGTACTTCGATTGTGATTTTACAATACCCATTCCTAAATGGCAATAGGGTCGGGAGGGCTTGAGTGATGGGAAGTTGTCGCCGTGCTTGGTCAAAGATCGATAATGAGGAGTAAGTTGAGATCTTCTTTCGGGAGTTCGATATTTCACAAAGGATGAAGGTCATATATTTTCCATGAGCTTGTACTTTGGCTTTGAGAGGTCCTTCTGTTATGATAATTTGTGAGACGGGATAATTACAAATTTATCACTGTTTCCTCCTTTGGCAAAAGCCTCCTCAAGCACCAACTCTGCTTGAGGAGGCTTTTTTCATTCGCAAATTTACCTTGTCAAGCGTGATTTAATATAACCTATATCTCTTTCTAATATTTTTATTAGAAAGATGATGTAAGATGAAGTAATCAGAAAGGCAAGATAGAGGAAAATGACCGGTACTAAGCAAATAGACCGGTGATTAGCGGTTTAGTACTAAGCAAAAAGGATTAAACGATGAACAAAAAAATCTCTCTCCTGATAACAACGGTAATTGTCTTAGCGATCGCAAGTTTAGCCTGTGTGGTTTCACCCCAGACTCTCTTCGATAAATCCCCCTCTGACTTAGCTGATCAGGTCACCACTACTATCAATACGGTAGTGCAGGAACAAGGCGACCTGCCAGCACTCTACCGGGAAATAAATCCCGGGGTGGTCGCAATCCGTTCTCTGACAAAAGAGGGCGGTGGTCTGGGGACAGGATTTGTTTGGGACACAGAAGGGCATGTGGTGACTAATTATCATGTTGTCGAATCTGCCACCGATCTGGAAGTGGATTTTCCTTCCGGATTTAAGACCCGGGCAAAGGTTCTGGGCTCTGACCCGGACGCGGATCTGGCGGTCCTGGAGCTTGATGCCCTCCCCAGTGAACTGACAGTATTGAAACTTGGGAGCAATGAGGATCTTGCTGTAGGACAGACGGTGATCGCCATCGGTAACCCACAGGGGCTGAACGGGACCATGACGCGGGGAATTATCTCAGCCCTCGGTAGGACCCTGGATTCCATGCATTATGCTCCGGGAGGAGGAGCATTTGCTACCGGGAACATCATCCAGACTGACGCCGCCATCAACCCGGGTAATTCCGGGGGACCGCTGATCAATCTGAAAGGTGAAGTTGTGGGCATCAACTCGGCGATCAGCACCAATAATATCGACATCACCGGGCAGCCGGTGAATTCCGGGTTGGGATTTGCCATTTCGATTGATACGGCAAAAAACGTCGTGCCGGATTTGATCGAAAAAGGCTCCCATGATTCGCCTTATGTGGGCATCCAGGTGTTGAGTGACCTGAGCCTATTTGTCCAGGAAGAACTGGACCTGCCCCGTTCCTCCGGTGTTTATATCCTGGAAGTCACTCCTGGCAGCCCGGCTGATAAGGCGGGTCTGGTCGGTGCTGATGGTGAAGCAAATCTCCCAACTGGAGGCGATTTGATCACCGCCATTGACGGCCAGGAAGTGAACGATTTTGCGGATTTTATGGGCTACCTACTGACCTACAAGAAACCCGGCGATTCGGTGACTCTCACGATCATTCGGGATGGGAAAACCCTTGAGGTTGATCTGGTTCTGGGGGAGAGGCCCTGAGTCGTAATCGGATCAGGCAGCTTATTAATAGCCTGTTACTGGACCCGGGAATAGATTCTGCGGTAGATTGCGTAGATCTCCGAGATGTTCTTAATGTAGGATTTGGTCTCGGAAATGGTGATGATTTCCACGAATAAGTCTGGATCACCGCCTGATTTCTCCAACCAACCAGCCGCGTTCCCGGGCCCAGCATTATATCCGGCCAGAGCGGCGTACATATCACCTTCGAAATAGGACCGCAGGAAATTCAAATAGGCTGTGCCCAGTTTTATGCTGACGATGGGACGGTATAGGTCATCGTCACTGTAATCTGGCGGCCAGCCTTCTTTGTCCGCTCGTTCCGCGCCGGTGCTGGGGATGATCTGCATCAGGCCCCGGGCGCCGGCAGTTGACTTGACAAATCCCTCAAAGAGAGATTCCTGCCTGATCACACTGAACAGCATCAGGGGATGGAAATCATATTCCTGGGCGGCCGAGAGCACCAGTTCGCTGTAGTAGGTGCCGAAGCGGATGTGGTTGAAATATGCCGGGGCATTCATGGTGCCAGCGTCATCCAGTCCGGCCGCGTTCAAGACGTCGCGAGCAGCGAAGATTGCCGGGCGGTAGAGACCCAGCTCCAGCAGATAATTGGCCAGTCGATAGCTGCTGATGGGATCAAAGCTGACCTCGTTGCGAAGGATCTCGAATTCCTGGCGGGCTTCTGTATAGAGGCCCAGCTCCCAGAGCTCTGTGCCCCTGATGACCCGGGGATCATCTGCCAGTAATCCCAGGCTATCCAGATTGGTATCCTCCGGGATGGAAAAATTGCTCCGGATCCATTCCTGGGCTTCCTGTTTTTCAGTATGTACATCGTAGCCAAAGTCAAAATCCAGGGGCGGGGCGAAGGGTTCCCGGTTCTGGAGCAAATCCCGGGCCCGCTCACTGTAGTAGCCGGTAGGGTCGGCATTGGCCGCTTCCTGCCAGGCAGCTGCAGCTGCTTCCTGGTTGCCCAGGCGCTGGTGGACTTTACCGATCCAGAACAGGGCCTGGGAAAGCTCCTCAAAGTCGGCTGAGGCATCCCGGTATGTGGCAAACCTCTCCAGGGCAAGATTGTAATTTGCCAGGCGGACCTCGCAGATACCGCTCTTGAAGAGCCCGAGCCTCCCGTACGCGGAAGTGGGGTATTCATCGAAGACCCTCTTCCAGATAGCGGCGGCTGTTTCCAGATCACCGGTCAATTCCTCAACCCTGCCGGCATCGTAAAGGAATTCCGCTGCCCGGGGGTGGTAGGGATTACGGCTGACGAAATCCTGCAGCACCAGGCTGGCTTCCGAATAGCGTCCCAGATAGAACCATAATGAATAGGCCTTGAACTCCCAGGCTCCGACCCAGTAGGCGTGATCTGGGTATTTGCTGATCAGTTCATCCCAGGCTGCCAGCGCCTGTTCGTGGAGCCCCATGGCTCGCAGGCTGAACCCTTTGAAATACAGGGCAGTGCCGCGGTCAGCTGCTTCAGGATCTGCCAGATAGCGGTCAAATGCTTCAACAGCGTAGCTGTACTGCCTGGCGTAATAATCAACCAGCCCGCGGTCCAGGTCGTTGATTGAAAAACCATTGTTAACTATTTCAACGAGTGCCAGGTAGGAATCGTAACTGAGCGGGAACTGCAGTACCGCATCGCGGAAGGCCGCTTCTGCCAAGTCAGTTTGTCCCAGCTCCAGGTATGCTTTGCCAAGCAGATAATCTGCCCGGGCTTTGTCATAATCATTCGTGGAATGCAGATAAACGTCGTTATAGGTTACGACAGCGGTGTTGAAATCCTCCTGGGAGGCGTACTCCTCACCTATTTTCAGCTGCAGGGTATACAAGTCCGGACCGCTCCCCGCGGCTATGGCTGCCCGGTAAGCCTCAATGGCTTTGAGGGATTCGCCGGCTGCTGAAAGAGCATCTCCCCGGCGGTGGTGGATAAAAGCGTCCAGCACCCCAGGCCGTCGCCCTAGGTACAGGTTGTAGGCATCAGCGGCTTCCAGGTACCTGTCCAGGGCTGTGTAGGTTTCCGCCAGGGCGAAATAGGCTTTATGCACCAGGGGAGCGTCCGGGTAGCTGGCAACCAGCAATCTCAGATAGTCCAGGGATTTCTGGTAATCCCCTTTCTGAAAGTAGACTTTTCCCAGGCCCAGCAGGGCAGCACTGCCTTCCTCAGGAGTTTGAGCGGCAGCCAGGGTCTCTTCATAGCTGTCGATAGCCCGCTCCCAGTCTCCATAAAAATAATACACATCCCCGGCAAGGGAACTCTGCAGCGGCGGTAGTATTGGCGTGGCGGTAGGAACAGGGGTGCTCACCGGCGGGGCCTCAGTTTGGAGGACCCGGGGTGTTCCTGCAGATCCCTCCTGGGCAATCTGCCTGGAGGATAGCAGATACAGGCCGCCAATGATCAGCGTGCTGAACAGGATGATGACAGTAGAGAGCTGGTAGAACCTCTTTTTCATGGGTGTGTTCCGTTCCAGGGGAGCTCTGGCTGGTCAGGCTGCTATATAGTCCATTCCCCGTGAATCAGGGCGGTCAGGTACCATACTCCATCCTGATTGACGAATACCAGGCGCAGGCTGCGCCAATCCATTCCGCCGTACTGTGGGTCGATTTCCGGGAAATAGTATTCCACCATGATACCATCAGGGTAGATTTCCAGGATGTTGTTCGGGGCGTTTCCGGAGCTGACTTCCTGGTTAAATCCAACCACATCCGGCTGGAAATAATCCTGGTCGTAGACAAACCGGTCATGATATTCCGCGAATGTTAATTGGATCGGTTCACCAGATCCGTCGAAATTTCCCCAGTTATACAGGGTATTTGAATCCAGCAAACCAGCAAGTTCTCCCGGACAGAAAATCAGATCGGTGTCCCGCAGGTAGGGGTAGGGCGCGAAGCGCAGGCATAATTGGGGATGAACGATTTCCTCCAACCGGCTGTAGTTCCTTGATCGCAGGGCAGCAGTGACATACTGCCCCAGCGCGACCAGCTCATCGGGCAGATCTCCCTGCTGGAGGGCCAAATGGGAGCTGTCTGCCCATCCTGACCTGCCCTGATAAGTGACCAACATCCATCCCTCAGGTTCTTCCCCGTCCCCAGCCGGCTGAGGATGGAGGGAACTTCCTGTAGGTGGTACGCGGCAGAGGATCTCCGCGTCGAGAGAGGGTTCCCGGAAGAGCGGCAGGGTCTGGTTTGCTGGAACGCCGACTACCGTAAGCACCTCGTCTGTCCCTGGGATGGGAGAGGAATCATCCTCGGTTGTAGTGGAGGACCGGTTGGCGGCTGGCAGGGGAGTAACCGCTGGCTGGCCAGGGCTGCTTTGCGAGGGTTGGGTTGGTTTGGTAGGCGCGGCCTGGCAGCTGGCCAGGCCAAAGAGCAAACCCAACAGCAGGAGGATTTCGAGAATCCCCACCCGGATATTGGAGGAATCATTTATCAAGTTTTTCATAATATTCACAAATATCCCGCAGGGGGCATTGTTGGCAGAGAGGTTGGCGGGCTTTGCAGATTTCTCTTCCCAGACGTATCAGGTTTAGATGCACCGGATAATATGTTTCCGGGGGAAATTGCTCGGCCAGGTATTGATGGGCTCTGGCAGCTGTCATCCGGGGAGGGCGTATTCCCAGCCTGCCGGTGACGCGGTAGATGTGGGTGTCTACTGGAAAGGCAGGCATGTTCAGGGAAAAGAGCAGAACGATGGCTGCTGTTTTAGGACCTACGCCTTTGAGGCTAACCAGCCAGTCTGATGCTTCCTGAATGGAGAGAGAGGACAGAAAATCAAGCTCGATTTTCCCTCTTTCCTCACTGATAACCCTGAGGGCATTTTGAATGGCAGGGCCCTTCTGGTTTGCCAATCCGGCGATGCGGACAGCTTCGATGACCTGCTCTGGAGGCGCCTCGCGGACCTCTTCCCAGGTAGGGAATCTAGCCCTCAGACTTTCATAGGCCGCGTCCCGGTTGTTATCGTTGGTGTTTTGAGAAAGGATGGTGGATACCAGTACATCTACTGGCGGATGGTGAGGCTGCCAGGCAGGCTGGCCAAATTCCTTCACCAGCTGCTGGTGAATTTCTTTTGCGAAGCGTTTTTTGTTCATAAACTAGCTGTATTGTAATTGAAAACAGGGCTTTCCCTCACCTGTAATGATTCCGCACTGGTTCCGGTAGATTTGGTGTGGGCCCAGGTCGGACATCTCATCCAGTTCCCGGGATGACAGGATCCCGAGCTGGAGGAGTATTTCCAGTGTGACAGCTCTCCGGGCTCTTTTCCCCTGGTCTCCATCAGCGATTTTGATGGCGATCCCCAGCCCGGGAGAGCCAGGAGAGATTGCTCCAGGAAGGATCCCCAGCGCTTGAAAGGCTTCTGCGCCAGCCTTGGATATGATTCTGCCGGGGGCAAGCTCCATCAAGCGGGTGTCCAGCCTTCCGGGACCTGCTACCAGGAAGGGATGTTTTCCCATGGCTGTGGTCAGTGTCCGGCAGGCCTTCGCCCGCTGGGCAGGCAGCTCACCCGGATCCACCAACCGCGCCCAGGCCCAGGCTGCCCGGTAGAGGGGCACCGCAAAGCTGGGGACCGAGCAGCCGTCCCGGCCTACAGCGATCTGTTCCAGGGAGAGCCCGGTCATTTCCGAGAATACCTGCAAGATGCCTTGCTGGACCGGATGGCTCGTTTCAGTGTAACCCTGTTTAGGAGCGCCTAATAAACTTGCCTGGCCAAGCATGCCAGTATGTTTGCCGGAACAGTTGTGGTGATTCTGGGTGGGGTTCAATCCCTGGTCTCGCAGCTTTTCGCGGCTGGCTTTGTCAAAGGGAGGGTGGGTGCAGCATAATAGATCGGTTTCCGAGACCCCGATTTTTCTCTGCAGACCGGCGATGACCTGCAGGTGCCGGTCTGTGCCTGAGTGGGAAGCGCAGGTGATTGCCAGCTCCTGCTGGGTCATGGCGAATCTTTCCACTCCGCCCAGTTCTACCAGAGGAATGGACTGAAAGGGCTTTGCCGAGGAGCGCAGAAATGTAACAGCCCGGGCATATCCTGTCCAGGCGAATAACTCCCCTGTGGACTTGACAATAGCAGCTGCGCCGAAATGGATCGATTCGACAACCCCTCCCCGCCAGGTCTGGTAGAGAGGCTGGTAGCCGGGATTGTTCTGAAGATGGGAATCTGCGCTCAACGATTCACCCCTGGATTGTCCGGAATCAGATGTTGTCATCAACGTTGGGAAAATAATTGCGTAAGTAGTACTTGGAAAGGCCTTGCTGCATGCGCTGCAGGAAGAAATCCCGATCTCTCTTTTCAATGCTGAATTCGTCCAGATATTTGTCAGCCAGATCAGCCACGTCCTCTACCGGAGTCCGTCTGCTGGCGAGTTTCTCAATCCGTCGGAAAATTTTTCGGAAGGTTTTCTTCAGCTCCCGGACCTGATCAAGGTTTACAGGTCCCCCCCGGCCGCTGATGATGGTGTAGTCCTTGTATTTCACTCTCAGAAGTACATCAAGGGTATCGATCCAGGTAGGCAGATGGGCATAGTCCAGGATAGGGGGGCCCTCGACCATGACTGCGTCGCCGATGAAGAGAACTTTTTGGGATGGTAGGATCACCCAGCTGGATCCAGGCCGGGGACCGGGATGGTGCTCCACCAGGACGGGTTCATCGGACCAGTGGAACTGGATCTTATTCGTGAAGGTGATATCCGGTATCATCCACTGCAAGCCAGAAGAATCCGGGTAGTGCTCCCAGCTAGCACCGTTTTCCTGGCCCCGGAACATGCTGGCGGGTTCTTTCAGGGACTTGGCTGCCTCTCTATGGGTCACGATCGGGCAGTCCAGGCTTCTGGCACCGATGGTCCGGTCAGGGTGGTCGTCCAGGCAGACGACAATTTTATGGATGGTGCCCTGGCTGCGGTTCAACAGCGTGGTTTTCCAGCGGTGGCCATCCTCGATCCGCAAGGGTGCATCGATAAAGATCATTCCCTCGGGAAGAAGTACTGCTCCAATGGTAGGTCCCGGATAGCTGTCCTCAATAAATATCCCGGGTTTAATCTCTTGCATGCATGCTCCTTGATGAAATTGATCCCTTTTTCTATGGAGGGATTTTCAGCCTTTCAGAGGAATCGTAAAGGTAAACTTAGCTCCTCCCCCGGCCAGGTTTTCGACCCAGATCCGGCCCCCATGACCTTCAACAGCCAATCTGCAGAATGCCAGGCCCAAACCCAAACCCTTGATCCTCTCATCGGGATGGATGCGGGTGAATTTATCAAATATGCGGTCAATATAGGCCGGATCTACACCTGGACCGGAATCCTGAACCCAGATCTGGATTTCCTGGTCTAAAACCCCCAGGCCGATCTCGACCTTACCCTGGGAGGGGGTATATTTGATGGCGTTCTGAACCAGATTTATCAGCACCCGCTCGATCATGTTGCGGTCAGCGTTGATGTGAGGGATATTATCGGGAATGTTTATGGTCACTTCTTGTTTCTTAGCTGTTGCCTGGGTGATCATCTCCTGTCTGGCGTAGTTGATCAGTTCCTCAGGCTGGAAGGTTTCAAGGTTTGTGATGGACTGGCCGCTTTCCAGGCGGTTGATATCCAGGAGGGATTTGGTCAGCCGCTGAATGCGTATGGTCGAGCGGTTGGCTATCTCAAAAAGGGATTGAATCTCTGGATCATCTGTACCGGGCAGGGAGGCCTGGATGACATCCAGACTGGAAATGACGTTGGAAAGCGGGGAGCGGAGGTCATGGAAGATCATCGAGGTCAGATCTTCCCTGAGCTGATCCAGATTCCTGCGCTCCGTAATGTCCCTGAAAATCCATTGCAGGCGGGACTCCCCAGCAATCTGGATCTGGTGGACATTGACCTGGATGGGGATTTCTCCTCCCTCGGCTGTGACCAGCGTGGATTCATAGGCGCTGGAGATTTCCTGCTCCAGATCTTTATAGGCGGTTCCAATCACATCCCAGTTCACCTGGTGGATGTCGCTAATGGCCATGGATTTGAGCTTGTCCTCAGAATATTTGCTCGTTTGCAGTGTCCGGTTGTTGGTTTCCAGAATATTGCCTTCCAGGTCGGTGATGATGATGGGGTCTATGCTGTTTTCAAACAGGTCATAATAACGGCTGTGGGTGTTCTGGAGGTCTTCGTAAAGCTGGGCATTCTGGATAAATGACCCTGCCAGGCTGCCGATCCCGGACAGGACCGGGAGCGCATCAGGCTCGAACTGTCCGGCATAGGGGTTAATTGCCTCCAGCACACCTAGGACGCGGCCGGGGACAAAGATCGGTGCTGCTACAATGCCGAAGGGAGACATCTCGGGATAGACCTTGTTGGTTTGCAGGAAGCGGGGATCCTGAGCAGGATTGGAGACTATTTCTCCCTCCCCTTTTTCAGCCACCCAGCCGGCGAATCCATGGCCGATCATGATCTTCTTCCCGACCAGTTTGGAGTGCAGGTCCATGCTCTCGTGGATGGCTGCTTTATATTCCAGATATCCACCTTCCGTGTCGATCAGGGAGAGGGCGACCGATTCTACCTGAAGCGCATCTTGGATTTCCTTAAGGATGTTCTGAAGTACGACCTCAAGTTCAAGCGTGGATGACATTGCCAGGGCGGAATTGGCCAGAGCGGTCATCACCCGGGCCTGGCGCTGGCTTTCCCCGAACAGGCGGGCGTTTAGCGCCGCGACGCCGGCCTGGTCTGCGACGGCATGCACCAGGTTGAGGTGGCTTGTCTGGAGGTAATTAGGCTGGGGGTGCACGAGGGTGATTACCCCGATCAGATCGTTGCGGACCATGATGGGAACGGCAATCACGGATTTCTGACCGGTTTCCTCGTCATCCGGCCTGCGCAGCCAGCGCTGGTCAACGCTGGTATCAGGGATCACCACAGAATCACGATGCTTAACCACCCAGCCGGCCAGGCCCTCTTTCAGGGTTGCCTGAAGCTGTTCGTTAGTGTGGGTGATCAATTGATCCCGGACAATGATGGCTGATTCATAGGGGTTTCCCGATTCATCCAGGATGATTATGCTGCCCCGGATCGCCCCGATGGCGTTGCTGGCAAGTGAGAGAACCTTTTTTAGCAGTTCTGCCAGATCAAGGGTCGAGGCTATTTCCCGGCTGATGCGGTACAGTAGCTCCAGAGAGGCTTTTTGGTTCTCTATTCCCGATGGTGTGTTGTTTATAATCTTTCCCATTGCAGGGTGCCGCCTCTTTTATTTTATCCCAAATCCGATATTTTCGCCCTGAACGGCCCCTATCAGGCGTCCGCAGCTGGTTTTCTTGTGCAGTAATCTGCTGCCCGGACCAACTATAACCATATTAACCAGGATTTCTGGATTGCCGGGAGGGCAAGCGTCTCTCAGTTTTGTTTGGTTCAACCTGACTAACAGTGTCTTTCAATAGGCCCGGGGCAGGTCAGAAACTTTCCCTGAGTATAGCATACAGGCCTGGGCTGGGAGGGAAATCTTCCCGGAGTACGGACCAGCAATTCCCGTGGTGAGATCGAGGTTCAAGCAGTGAGGGTTGGCAGCTGCAGGAGCAGGTCTTCCAGGGTGAGCTTCAGGTTGGCATTCTCGCCCAGCAGCTGATGGGCTCGCCGGAAAAGGTCTACCGCCGAGCGGGCAGTCCTGAAGTCTACCTTTTCCAGGATCAGCTCTATTTCATCTCCGCGGTCGATATTTTGGAGGGGCACAGCGGATTTCCCGCTCTGTATGAGAATGTCATGCCAGAGAGTTACCCAGACATCCAGCAGGTCCTCGATTTTTCCGGGGTCTTTGCTTGTGCGGTCAGCATAAGCAAAACGCTCAACTGAATTTGCCCTGAGAATCTCCATATGTTCGTCAAGGAGGTTCTTTCTGCGTTCCAGCAGGGCAGGATCCCGATGGTAGGCCAGAGCCAGGACTGGTTTTCCTCCGGAGATATGGGCCAGCAGGCGGGCCTGTTCTGCTGGGATGCCGTGGAGCTCTTCCAATCCCCGGCTGGTCTGCTCCAGTGGGACCGGGTTGAGTTTGATCACCTCACAGCGAGAGGTGATGGTTTCCAGCAAAACATCGGAGGACACCGCGGTCAGGATCAAGACCACAGGCTCGGGCGGTTCTTCCAGGGTTTTGAGCAGGGCATTCTGGGTTGACGGATTGGCTTGCTCAAAATCGAACAGCAGGCCAAATCGTCTGGTAGCCTGGTAAGGCGAAAGTGCCAGACTGTGGATCAGGTCGCGGATCTGGTCAATTTTGATCTGTTTGCTGCCCTCCTCCAGGAGAACAGGGAAGAGGTCAGGGTGCTCCATCCGACCCACCTGCAGGCAGGTCGGGCAGCTGAGGCAGGGGTCTGCGCTGGTGGCGGCACCTGGGCATGTTAAAGACTGGACAAAACGCAAGGCTAGATCCCTTTTACCAACCCCGCGCGGTCCGGTAATCAAATAGGCTTGTCGCAGGGAATTGTTCTGAATATGTCCCCGCAGCAATTGAACTGCCCAGTCGTGTCCGATCAGGTCCCAGGTCATGGCCCCATTCTACATCGGAGAGGGTGTTTCCGCAATGTTGTTGACACCCATCTGGCAACCCATTAGAATCAGCCCAGTATGGATATCCTTAAATCACTGAATCCGCAGCAGGTTAGGGCTGTTACTGCGAAGCCCGGTCCGACTCTCGTGTTAGCGGGGCCCGGTTCCGGAAAGACCCGCGTGCTGACCCACCGGGCTGCTTATTTGATCGGCGAATTGAAAGCGCGGCCGTTCCAGGTAATGGCAGTGACCTTTACCAATAAAGCTGCCACGGAGATGGGGAACCGGATAACCGATCTGCTGGGCCAGCGCACCCAGGGGTTGACACTGGGAACCTTCCATGCAACCTGTGCCAGGATCTTGCGGATGGAAGCCGAGCATCTGCCGGTTAACGCGAATTATGTCATCTTCGATGCTGATGACCAGGTCAAGATCGTTAAGCAGGTCATTCGAGACCTGAACCTGGATGAAAAGCGCTTTCGCCCCCAGAGCGTGCACGCAGCCATCTCGGCCGCTAAGAACGAGCTCTACCTCCCGGAGGATTTTCCGATCCAGACCTACCGTGATGAGGTTGTCGCCCGGGTGTACCAGGACTACCAGAAAACCCTGCTGCTCAGCAACGCCCTTGATTTTGACGACCTGCTGCTGTGGATGGCGATCCTGCTCAGCGACCGGAAAGCTGTCAGGGATAAGTATGCCCGCCGCTACCAATATATTCTGGTGGATGAATTCCAGGATACCAACATGGCCCAATATACCCTGCTGAAGCAGCTGGCTTCCTATCATCAGAATCTATTTGTGGTAGGGGATTCCGATCAGTCCATCTACCGCTGGCGGGGAGCTGACTACCGCAATGTGCTGCGGTTTGAGGAGGACTTCCCTGGAGCGGAAGTGATTCTTCTGGAACAGAACTACCGCTCCACCCAGAATATCCTCGATACGGCCATGGCGATCATAGACCGCAACACCAACCGCAAACCCAAAAAGCTTTTCACAGAGCGCGGAGCTGGAGAAAAGATCTCCATCCGGGAAGCATATGACGAAAGGGAGCAGGCTGCCCTGGTGGTCGAGACGATTATCCAGCAAATCTCTGAAAGGAAGGCTTCACCGGGTGATTTCGCTGTGATGTACCGCACCAATTCCCAGTCGCGGTTAGTAGAGGAAGCTTTCCTGTCAGCCAATTTATCCTACAAGCTGGTAGGTGCTCAGCGTTTCTACGGCCGCCGGGAGGTCAAGGACCTGATAGCCTATCTGCGTCTGGTCGCCAACCCGGAAGATGGCTTCAGCCTTGCCCGGGTGATCAATACGCCCAGCCGCTATATCGGTACCAAGACCTTTGCTGAGTTGATCACTGTTGCCGGTCAACAGCAGATCAGTCCAGGGGAGCTGCTGCTGCACCTGGCCGGGGAAGAGCCCCCTGAGCTGGATTCCTTTTCCACCCCTGCCGGAAAACGTCTGGCCGCCTTTGGACGCCTGCTGGAGAAATGGCGTAATGCCTATCAGACCCTGCCACCGGTGGAGATCCTGGACCAGATCCTGGCTGATACGGATTACCGGACCTATATCGAGGACGGCACTGAAGACGGCTACGAGCGTTGGGATAATGTCGTTGAGCTGAGGAGGTTGGCTTCGGAATACCAGACAGTCGGACTGCTGGCTTTCCTGGAGGATGTTGCCCTGGTATCAGACCAGGATACCCTGGATCCCAGCCTGGAAGTACCCACTTTGCTGACCCTGCATGCGGCCAAGGGATTGGAATTCAAGCAGGTGTTGATCATCGGGGTCAACGAGGGGATCCTCCCTCACCAGCGCTCATTTGATGATCCCGAAGCCATGGAAGAGGAAAGGCGCCTTTTTTACGTGGGCATCACCCGCGCGAAGGACAATCTGCATCTGTTCCACTCTCTGAATCGCTATACCTTTGGCTATTTTGAACCGCTGGAAGCTTCCCGCTATTATCGCGATATCCCTTTAGATCTGCGGGCGGAAGACAGTTTTCAGCCGGTTCACCAGCTGGTTGACAGTGGAAGGTTGCGGATTGGCCGCCCCTGGAAGGAGCTCCAGCGGGAAAGCGCCTCGAAAATTGCCCGGGAAAACACTTTCCACCCCGGGGAAAAGGTCATCCATCCTAAATGGGGGGAAGGCCTGGTGCTGAACAGCTCTCTGCAGGATGATGATGAGATCCTGGATATCTTTTTTGAGGGAGTGGGAAAGAAGAAACTGATCGCCTCGCTGAGCAATCTCAAAAAGATTGGCTGACCGGGAATGGTAAAATACCCTTGAGGACTTCGCTTCCCGCAAGAAGGAAAGATTGCCATGGCTGTTATTGAGAAAGGTTCCTTTGAGGTGATCAGCCGCAGTCCCAGTCAGACCCGGAGGATTGGTATGCGTCTGGGGGAGCTGCTGCTTCCCGGCGACGTGGTCTGCCTGGAAGGCAACCTGGGAGCTGGAAAAACCACCCTGGTCCAGGGTATTGCCTCCGGTTGGGGGTCCTATGATTCCGTTACCAGCCCCTCCTATGTGCTGGTGAACGTTTACCGACGGCTGGATCAGATGCAGCTCTTTCATCTGGATGCCTACCGCCTGTCTGGTCCAGGGGAAGCGCTTGATCTGGACCTCGATGCCATGCTCAGTCAGAGCCCACTGCTGGTGGAGTGGGCTGATAAGATCGCTCCAGCCCTGCCAGAGGAGCATCTGTGGTTCAAGATGCGGACGATCAATGAGGAGCAGCGGGATTTTATTGTCCACGCCCGTGGTGAACGGCATAAGGAAATCCTGGAAAGATTCCGGGAAGATATTTACGGAGCGTAATCATGTTGCTGGGCATCGATACCTCAACCCAGGCAGTTGGCATAGCTATTTTCGATGGCAGCCAGGTGCTCTGTGAGGAAAGCTGGATCTCACGGCGCTTCCATACGGTGGAGTTGGCCAAAGGAGTTCAGGAGAATCTCTCCCGATCAGGCCTGTCCGCCAGAGATCTGGACGTACTTGCGATCGCTATCGGCCCCGGCTCATTCACTGGACTGCGGATCGGCCTGGCCCTGGTGAAGGGAATCGCTTATACTCACCAGCTGCCGGTGATCGGGGTTCCTACCCTGGATATAACGGCCAGGGCGGTTCCCCCCGCAGACCAACGCTTGGCGGCTGTGCTGCAGGCAGGCAGAAAACGCCTGGCGGTAGGATGGTATCAGACCAAGAACGGCGCCTGGCAGGCGGAAGATCTCCTCGAAAATCTGACCCTGGAAGAGCTGATCGACCGGATTGCCCAGCCCACCATAATTACCGGAGAGCTGTCCCGGGATATTCGCGCAAAGCTGACTGATAACCAGCTCGTTTCCCTGGTCAAGCCGACCATGGCCATGCGCAGCCCCAAATATCTGGCTGAGCTGGCCTGGGAACGCTGGCAGAAGGGCGATGTTGATGATGTCCTGCAGTTGAAACCCTATTATTTACATAAAGGGGATCCAATCCCCGGTTAAATCATTCTCCCAAGGAGCAAAGCATTGCTATGGACGCGGACCTGGAGCTGAAAAAGATAGCCGATGCGGTTTCTGCCTGTCAGAAATGCGGTCTGTATCATTCTCGCGAGAAAGGAGTGCCCGGTGAAGGCCCTCCAAATGCGGAGATCATGTTTATCGGCGAAGGTCCTGGATTCCACGAGAACATGCAGGGCCGTCCCTTTGTGGGCGCTGCTGGCGATTTGCTGGTGGAGCTGTTGGGCGGGATCGGGGTGAAAAGGGAGCAGGTGTTCATCACCAATGTGGTGAAATGCCGCCCTCCGGGAAACCGCGATCCCCATCTGGAAGAACTGCAGGCCTGTGCACCTTATCTGGACAAGCAGCTCCAGGTGGTCAATCCCAAGGTGATCGTCACCCTGGGACGGTTTTCTATGGACCGTTTTATCCATAATGCCAAGATCAGTGAGATTCACGGCCAGCCAGTCCGGGTCAAGGGCATGCTGGTGGTACCCTTCTTCCACCCTGCCGCTGCCCTGCATCGCCCCTCGCTTCGGCCGATTCT